>DASPIV010000413.1:0-6069 GCA_035628955.1 Bordetella sp. | reverse complement strand
GCACAGCCCGTACGCGAAGAAAGGCCCAATGGTCTGCGAAGGCGTTTGCTTCAGGGTGGGCATGGCTTACTCCGTGGGGGTTTGCTGCGCGCCGCGCAGCACGATGTCGAATTCATAGCCCAGGGCAAAGCCCTCTTGGGTCGCCGCCAGCGAAAATTGCGACACCAGGCGCTCGCGCGCATCGACGGGCGTGCCCTGGAAGATGGGATCCAGCTTCAGCAGCGGGTCGCCCGGAAAATACATCTGGGTAACCAGGCGCGATGCGAAGTAGTCGCCGAACAACGAGAAATGAATATGGTTCGGCCGCCAGGCATTGGCGTGGTTGCCCCAGGGATAGGCGCCGGGCTTGATGGTCAGGAAGCGGTACCGGCCTTCGTTGTCGGTCAGGCAGCGGCCCGCGCCCAGGAAATTCGGGTCCAGGGGCGCATCGTGCTGATCGCCTTTATGAACGTACCGGCCGGCCGCGTTGGCCTGCCAGATTTCCACCAGCGTGTTGCGCACCGGGCGCCCGCTTTCATCGAGTACCCGGCCCGTGACCACGATGCGTTCGCCCAGCGGGGCGCCGTTCTTGGCGGCGTTGCGGGTCAGGTCGTGGTCCAGCGGGCCCAGGCTGCTGGCGCCGTAAACCGGTACCTGGCGGTTCTTCAGCGATTCATGCAGGGGTATCAGGGGCAGTGTCGGGCTGCGCAATACCGATGATTTGTAGTCGGGATGCCGGTAAGGCGGATGCGCGCCCCAGTCCCGGGGACTGAGGATGGTGTGGCGTGGCGTGGAACCGTCCATGGAAATGCTCCGGCTGCTTGAAGATTGATTGAGCCATGACTGTATTAGGGCTATAAAGTTATGGTAAGTGATGTTTTATGCTTTGGGTTTGTATAAAAAGTTATGGAAAATCGTTTGCACGGCAGCCATATCAAGCTGCGGCATATTCAATGCTTCCTGGCGGTGGCCCAAGCGAATAGCCTGCAGCGGGCCGCCGAGCGGCTGTCGATTACGCAGCCGGCGGTGTCCAAGACGCTGTCCGAACTCGAGTCTCTAGTGGGAGCGCGGCTGTTCGAGCGGGGACGGCGCGGCGCCGAACTGACCCGCGAAGGACGGGTGTTTGCGCCGTATGCCCATGCCTGCCTGGGCAGCTTGCGCGATGGCATCGGGCAACTGGCCCATGCCGAGGCCGGCGCACCGGTAACGGTAGGGCTGGGCATCTTGCCCACCGTGGCCAGCGTATTGCTGCCCGCGGCTATCCAGGTGTTCCGCCAGACTTGGCCGATGGCCAGCCTGCGCATCTACACCGGCCGCAACGCCGAGCTGCTTGAACGGCTGAAGGCAGCCGACATCGAGTTTGCCGTGGGGCGGCTGGGCGAGCCGGATGCCATGGCCGGCATGAGCTTCGAGCATTTGTTCCGGGAGCCACTGACGGTGGTGGTACGGGCCGGCCATGCCTTGCTGGCCGAGGGCGCGCTGGCCCCGGCGGCGCTGGCGCGGTATCCGCTGGTCGTGCCGCCAGAGGGCACGCTGATCCGCCAGTCGGCCGAGAGCGTCATCAGCGCATTGGGGTTGCCGCGCCAATTGGCACGGATAGAAAGCCTGTCGGTGTCATTGAGCCTGGAGCTGACGATGCGCAACGACGCGGTATGGTTTGTGCCGTCCAGCCTGGTGGAAGCGCGGGTGGCGCGCAAGGCGCTGGTTTGCCTGCCCATGCCGTTCGGCGGCACGGACGAACCCATGGGCTTGATCCAGCGCACCGATATCGCGCAATCGCCGGCTGCCACCCACTTGCTGGACGCCATACGGCAGGCCGGCCTGCAGCGCGAACAGTCGCGCCTGGCGCAGGCCTAGGGCGCCCAGAAATCCGCCTTGGGCGGACTGCGATCGAGCGCGGCCAGCACTTTCAGCACAACGGCCATGCCGGTGTTGCCGGCCGGTACGCCAGCGTAGACGGCGGTTTGCAGCAGTACTTCGCGGATGGTGTCCAGGTCGAGTGCGGCGGCTGTGGGATCGTCGGCCGGCGCCTGCAGGCCGCTGCGGATGTGCAGCTCGAACTCTTCCCAACGGCCCATTGCGGCAGTAATGGCCAGCACCAGGATGCGGCGTGTGCGGGGGTCCAGGCCCGGACGGCTCCAGATACTGTCCCACGCATAGCAGGTGATCATGCGCTGGAATTCCACGTTCAGTGTGTTGGCATTGCCGACCGAGCGTTCTACCCATGCGTCGCCCAGGATCTTGCGCCGGTTTGCCAGGCCGCGCTTCAGTGCGTCGGAAGGAAGGGAATCAGACATGCTGGGGCTCCAGAGTGGTGGGGGGCTGCGGCGCGGCATCCAGCGCGCGCAGTAGCGCGGTGCAGCAGGCGGCCGACGCCTGTACGGCCCTTTGCGGATCGGTGGCTTGCGCCAAGGCCTGGGCCGCCAGCCGTGCCTGGCCGGCGCCGTGGCTTGTTTCGACCCAGCGTTGCAATAGTATCGATAGCGGCTGGCGTTGCGTCAGCGCCTGGGGGGCCAGGCGTTCAACGGCCTGCTGCGCCGCGTCGCGGCCGGCCAGCGGAGCAAGCGCATCGGCGCAGGCTTCCGAGAAAATGACCTGGTGCAGGGCGTCTATGTGCGCCTGCATGCGGGCCGTATCGACTTGCAGGCCTTCGGCAGCGCGGCGCAGGGCGGCCGCCGCCGCGTGTACGTGGCGCCATAGGGGGGCCCAGGCGGACAATTCGGCCTGCCACTCGCCCAGCGCCCGTTCGTGTGCCTGCGTCATGCAAGCCAGCAAGGTGGCCGCCAGGCCCGGCACAGGCTGGGTTTGCGCAACGGCTTGCATGCAGTGCACGGGGTTGCGTTTGTGGGGCATGGCGCTGGAGGTCCTGCCGCGCGGCGCTTCGGCCAGTTCGCCGACTTCGAACTGGCTCATCAGCGACCAGTCGCGCGCCAGCTTGGCCAGGCTGCCGGCGCAGATGGCGGCTTCCATCGCCAGCCGCATCCACGTATCGCGCTGCGTGTGCCAACCGTGGCCGCTTGCCCATAGCCCCAAGTCGGCAGCCAGGACGCTTTCCACTTTACCGGCCTGGTCTCCCATGGCGGCGCGATTGCCTACCGCGCCTCCCAATTGCACGCACAAGGCGTGCGGCGCGAGGGCCCGCAATTGGCTGGCGCTGCGCTGCACGGCGGCAGCGGACTGGGCACACTTGAATCCGAAGCTGGTGACCTGGGCAGGCTGCAGCAGGCTGCGCGCCATCATGGGCGTGGCGGCGTGGGTACGGGCCAGGGCCCGCAATGCGGCATCCAGGCCGTCCAGTTCTTGCAGCACGGCGGCCAGGGCGGTGCGGGTCAGTAGCGCATGCGCGGTATCGACCGCATCCTGGGTGGTGGTGCCCCAGTGCAAGTGGGGCAGTGCGTCAGGCGCGCGATCGGCCAGCCACGCCTTGATCGGCTCGACCAGCCCGATGCCGAACGCACCGGTACGCCGGGCACGTTCGATGAACTGGGCGCGGTCGAGTTCGACGCTGGCGCAGGCCTGGGCGATGGCGGTAGCCGCCGCCGCCGGTATCAGGCCCACCGCGGCCTGGGCACGTGCCAGCCCCGCCTCGAAGCGCAGCAGCGCTTGCAGCCATTGCCGGTCTGAGTAGAGCTCGGTGTCGCCGGCCGGGCTCAGGGACAGGTCTATCAGGGATGCCATCATCGCAGGACCGCCTGCGTTCATACCGCCGCGCCGGATACGGTTACCACGTTGCCCCACTTGCGGCTTTCTTCCTGGATGCGCTGGGCATATTCGGCGCTGCCGCCCAGCATGGGCTCGGCGCCTTCCACCACCAGTTTGGCCTGGAAGCCGGGCGTGGCGGCGGCTTCCAGGATCTTGGCCTCGAGTTGCCGGACGGCATCCTGCGGCATGGCCGTGGGGGCCAGGATGCCATAGGTAAGCGTACTTTCGAAATCGGCCAGCGCGGGCACACCCGATTCGATCAGGGTGGGCACGTCGGGCAGCAGGTGCATGCGCTTGGCGCTGGTGACGGCCAGGGCACGCAGCTTGCCGGACTTGACCAGGGCCATGGCGGCCGGAATGACGCTGAAGCTGAAATCCACCTGCCCGCCGGCCACGTCCGCCAGAGCGGGCGCAGTGCCCTTGTAAGGCACGTGCACGGCCTGCGCGCCCAGGGTCTGCAGGAACAGTTCGCCCGTCAGGTGGCCGCCCGTACCCGCGCCGCTGGACGCGTAGTCCATATCGGAGCCGGTCTTGCGCAGGGCCTCGGCCAGCTGCGCCACGTTCTGTATGGGTGATTCGGCCGGCACGACCAGCATCAGGGCCGACGACGCGAACATGGCTACCGGCTGCAAATCGGTCGAGGCATTAAACTTCAGGTTCTTGTAGAGCGCCGGGTTGATGGACACGGTACCGGTGTGGCCCAGCAAAAAGGTGTTGCTCTGGGCCGAGGCACGCATGACTTGTTCGGTGCCGAGGTTGCCGCCGGCGCCCGGTTTGTTTTCCACGATCACGTCCTGCTTGAACATCTCGGTCAAGCTGTGCGCCAACTGGCGGGCCAGCACGTCGTTGCCCCCGCCCGGGGCGAACGGCACGATGATGCGCATGACAGGGCCGCTTTGCGCCCAGGCCGGTGCCGTCGACATGGCGGCCAGTCCGAGCGCGGCGGCCAGCGCATGGCGGCGCGACGGTGAACACAGGGCAGGGCGATTCATCGAGTTTCCTTGTTCTGGATATGAGGCAGGGCCGAACATGGCATTTTCGCCCGCTGCCGCCGGGGCGACACAGAGGGTGTTGCTTTCATCAAATGAAAGAAAATACAGGCAATGGACATCCGCTATCTGAATAACTTCCTGAAGGTCGTTGCCCTGGGGTCGATGTCGGAAGCGGCGCGCCAACTGGATTTGAGCCCGGCTGCCGTGGCCCAGCAAATGCGCGCGCTGGAACGGGAACTGGGTGTCTCGCTGCTGATGCGCCAGGGGCGCAGCTTGCGGCCCACCGCGGCTGGCCAGCGCCTGGTGGAACGGGGCAGCATGCTGGTACAAGACGCGGAAGCGCTGCGCGACTGGGTGGCCACCGACGAAGAGGAAGGCGAACTGCGCCTGGGCACGGTAAACACTGCGCTGCACGGTTTCATGCCCGACATCTTGCAGGCCTTCACCGAGCGGCATCCCCACGTGCGGATCGCCCTGCGCATCGGCATTACGCCAGCGCTGTACAGTGCGCTGGTGCAGTCGGAGCTCGATGTGGCCCTGTGCCTGAAGCTGTCGTTCGACCTGCCCAAGACCGTATGCTGGACACCCTTGCGCCAGGAACCCCTGGTCGTGTTGGCGCACGCGCGCGATGCCGGCCGCGATCCGCTCGAACTGCTGCGTAATGCACCCCTGGTGCGATACGATCGCCAGCTTGCCGGAGGCCGCCTGGCGCAGCGCTATCTGCAGGCCCAGGGCATACGCCCGCACGAGCGCCTGGAACTCAATTCCATCATGGCCATCGCCTTGCTGGTGGAACGGGGCCTGGGCGTCGGTCTGGTGCCCGATATCGGCCAGGGCCTGGCGGGCCAGAACCTGTGCAAGCTGGCCGTGCCGCCGGTAGCGGGCGACGCTGATGGGCTGGCGCCGCCGCCGCGCGAACTGGGCCTGTTGTGGCGCAGCCCGTCGCAGCGGGGACGCTGGGTGCGCACATTGCTGCAGTGCGCGCAAGCGGCGGTGCAGGTGCCTTGACATACGAAGCCATCGCGGCATCACTGAAAGTGCTGACGCCGTTCCGACACGGGTAACATGCTGGCATGGCCCTCTCTGACCACACCTCGACAATCTTCAGCTCGATCAGCCGGGAGCTCAGCCAGGGCGAGTCTTCGCCAGGTTTCTGGCGCGCGCAGGTGGTCGGGTGGATCTTTCTCGCCGTGGTGGGCTTCTTCATCAGGCTGGCCGTGTTCGGCAATGCTTCCGCCGCGTTTTGGCTGACGCTGGCGCTCGAACCGCTGGCGTTCGGGCTGACCAGCGCCGCCGCGGTATGGCATGGGCGCAATACGTCCAAGACCCGGTCCCCCATCAGCACGCTGGCCTGTGCGGTGTTGCTGTGCGTAGCGGCGGCGGCGCTGCTGGCCTT
>DASPIV010000412.1:0-2868 GCA_035628955.1 Bordetella sp. | reverse complement strand
GGCGCGCAAAATCTCGACCCCAGACTGTGGGTGGGCAATGCATCCCGCGACGATGCCGCCGTCTATGCGCTGGACGACGAGCGCGGCGTGGTCTCGACCACCGATTTCTTCATGCCCATCGTCGATGACCCGTTCGACTTCGGCCGCATTGCCGCCACCAACGCCATCAGCGACATCTACGCCATGGGCGGCGATCCCCTGCTGGCCATTGCCATCCTGGGATGGCCCGTCAATGTGCTGCCACCCGAAGTGGCGCGCGAGGTGGTCCGTGGCGGGCGCGCGGCCTGCGATGCAGCCGGCATAGCCTTGGCGGGCGGACACTCGATCGATGCCCCCGAACCGATCTTCGGCCTGGCCGTCACGGGCGTGGTCGACAAAGCCCGCCTCAAGCGCAACGATACCGCCACGGCCGGCTGCAAGCTGTACCTGACCAAGCCGCTGGGCATCGGCATTTTGACCACGGCCGAGAAAAAATCCAGGCTGCGCCCCGAAGACACGCACCTGGCCCGCGATTGGATGTGCACGCTGAACCGGCCCGGCAGCCGCTTCGGCAGGCTCGATGGCGTACGGGCCATGACCGATGTGACCGGTTTCGGCCTGCTGGGCCACCTGGTCGAAATGGCCGACGGCAGCGGGGTCAGCGCCCGTATCGATTTCGCCCAAGTACCGCGCCTGCCGGGTATCGAGCACTATCTGGCCGAAGGCTGCGTGCCCGGTGGCACCGCCCGCAACTTCGACAGCTATGGCGAACGCATCGCCCCGCTGGGCCAACAGCAGATCGACCTGCTCTGCGACCCGCAGACCAGTGGCGGGCTGTTGGTGGCGGTGGCACCCGAAGGCGACGCCGAATTCCTGGCCGCTGCCGCCGAATCGGGGCTGACGCTGGCGCCCATCGGCGTATTGATTGAAAAGCAGCACTACGCGATCGAAGTAGTTTGATGCGCCCCGACACCCGCGATTATCGCGAGCTCTTCCTGAACGATGTGCCGATGCTGGACGCTCGTGCGCCGGCCGAGTTTGCCAAGGGTGCGTTTCCCGGGGCCGTCAACCTGCCGCTGATGGACGACGCCGAACGGCACCAGGTGGGCCTGTGCTACAAGCAGCAGGGCCAGAACGCCGCCATCGCCCTGGGACACCGGCTGGTCAGCGGCCAAGTCAAGGACCAGCGTGTGGCGGCGTGGGCCGGCTTCGCCCGCGCACACCCTGACGGCTACCTGTATTGTTTTCGCGGTGGCCTGCGTTCGCAGATCACCCAGACGTGGCTGAAAGAAGAAGCCGGCATTGATTACCCGCGCGTCGTCGGCGGCTACAAAGCCATGCGGAGTTTCTTGCTGGAAACCATCGACCACGCCATAGCCCAGTGCGGCTTCGTGGTGCTGGGAGGCATGACAGGCACCGGCAAGACCGATGTGCTGCGGCAACTCGACAACAGCCTCGACCTGGAACACCACGCGCATCATCGCGGTTCCAGCTTCGGCAAGCATGTCGCCGGCCAGCCGGCGCAGATCGATTTCGACAACGGCCTGGCCATCGACATCCTGAAAAAACGTGCCGCGGGGCATCGCGTTTTCGTGCTGGAAGACGAAGGCCAGGCCATCGGCTGCTGCAGCCTGCCCTTCGACCTGCACCGGGGCATGCAAGGCTATCCTATCGTCTGGCTGGAAGACAGCCTGGAAAACCGCATACAACGCATCCTGCGCGACTATGTCGTCGACCTGTGCGCCGAGTTCGCCGCTTGTTACGGCACGGAAACCGGCTTCGGCCAGTTCGCCCAGCGCCTGCGGCAGAGCCTGGACAATATTGCCAAGCGCCTGGGCGGCGAACGCCACAAACGCCTGGCCGCGATCATGGATACGGCCCTGGCAGAGCAAGCGCGCAGCGGCCAGGTCGATCTGCACCGCGTCTGGATCGAGGCCCTGCTGACGCAATATTACGACCCCATGTATACCTACCAGCGCAAGCAGAAATCGGCACGCATCGCCTTCGTGGGCGAGCAGCAGGCGGTGCTGCAATACCTGCGGGATGCCGGCCGCGGTGCGCCTGGCGCCAACGCCGCGATGCGCGATTGACCGAACCAAGGGTTATCCCTAGGTTCAATTGTGTCGATTTCCATAGTGCCGGATCGTCGTAGCTATACACCCACCCTGAAAGGCGAACCCACCATGGCTACTGGAACTGTACGACTGCACCGCGTCTTGCGCGCCCCCGCCGAACGGATCTACCGCGCTTTCCTCGACCCCGATGCCATCGCCAGATGGCTGCCGCCCTACGGCTACCTATGCCAGGTCCACCATATGGAGGCCAAGGTAGGCGGTACCCACAAAATGTCGTTCCGCAACTTCGGCACGGGCCACAGCGAATCGTTCGGCGGCGAATACCTGGAATTGGTCCCGTCCGAAAAGATCCGCTACTCGGACCGGTTCGACGACCCCAATCTGGCCGGCCAGATGCAGACCACGATTTCGTTGCGGCAAGTGTCTTGCGGCACCGAGATTTCCATCGTGCAAGAGGGCATACCGGAAATGATTCCCGCCGAAATGTGCTACCTGGGCTGGCAGGAATCGCTGCTGCAGCTGGCCAAGCTGGTCGAGTCGGATATTCCGGACTGAGCGGTTGCCCGGCTGCCGCGCTACGGAATCCAGCCGGGCTGCTCCGATGCCTGCCGGACCCATCTGGCCAGAAGCGCTTCGTCGAAGTCGTCGTGCTCGTAGATATCCAAGTAGCGTGTGTTGGGATCCTTGGATGGCCCCGGCGGCAGCGGGCGCAGCGCGCTGCCCCGGAAAAAGGCGACCTTGATGTACTTCGTCAGGCAATGGAATCCCAGGAACCAGCCCTGCCCTTCGATGCCGTAGAAGGGCGAATTCCACC
>DASPIV010000411.1:0-2115 GCA_035628955.1 Bordetella sp. | reverse complement strand
CGAAGGCCCGCGCCGCACCGACTGGCTGGCGCCGGGCGTGATCAAGCAGCACCGCACGCTGGGCACGCTGCTCAACGCCGTCATGCGCGCCGGGTTCACCCTGGCGCACGTCGAAGACTGGGGCCCCAGTGCCGAGCAGTTGGCAGCGCAGCCGGCGCTGCGCGACGAGCAAGAGCGGCCCATGATGCTGCTGGTGGCGGCACGACGCTGAGCCCCTGCCCGCGCCTGCCGCGCTGCCGACAGGCGGGTGTGCGCTACGGCGGGTTGCCGATTCGCTCTACCAGGAAATCCACCACCGCACGCACCCCCGGCAATTGGCCGCGGCGATGCGGCATGACCAGTGTGGTGCTCACGCATCCGCCTGCCCAGCCGTCCAGCACGCGCACCAGTTTTCCGTCAGCCAGGCCCTGGCCGCACATGCTGGCCGGCAGGCACGCAATGCCCAGGCCTGCCGCCGCCAGGCTGAGCAGCACGCTGGACTCATTGGCGGTGGCGCGCGCCAACGGCGCCACCGCCACCCGCTCATGGGGTTGATCCGGCCGGGCGAGGTGCCACGTGTTTGCGGCCGGCCCGCTCAAGAGCCCGTGGTGATCGCTCAAGTCTTCCGGCGCGGCCGGCGCTGGGCGTACGCTCAGGTAGGCGGGGGCCGCCACCAGAATCACGGGTTCACGCGCCAGCGGCCGCTGCACCAGGTCCGAATCCGGCAAGGGCGCGAAGTGGCTGCGCACGGCAATGTCATAACCCTCTTGCACCAGGTCGACATAGCGATCGGTTACGTCCAGCAGCACGTGCAATCTGGGATAAGCAGCAGCCAGCGCGGGCAAGTGCGGCGCCAGATATTGCTGTGCCACCGGCACCGAGCAGGTCAGGCGGACGCGCCCACTGGGCTCGGCGGCGCGGCGGCGCACGATATCGACGGCCGCCTCGGTTTCGATCAGGGCCGCCCGCGCGTGCTCATAGAACGCCTGTCCGGCGTCGGTCAGCGTGAAGCTGCGCGACGTGCGATACACCAGCCGGGCACCCAGGGCCCGCTCGAGCTCGGCCACCCGCTTGCTGACGGTGGACTTGGGCACCGACAGGCGGCGGCCGGCCGCGGCAAAGCCGCCCTGGTCTACGGCAGCCACAAAAAAATGCAGGTCATTCAGGTTCAGCATGGGGGCTCAAAGTCCATGTTTGTGTACTTCAAGTGTAATTCTGGCCGTCTACCCAAGCATGGTCCACGAAAATATAGTGATGGCCTGCGCACCCATTCCGGGCCGCTTTTTTCTCTGGACATGACATGACCCCCATCCTTTTCTACGGCGTTCCCTCGGGTTGCTCGTTCGGCGCCATCGTGGCATTGGAGTGGCTGGCCGAGCCCTACCGCCTGTGCCGCATCCAGATGCCCGAGACCGTATCGGGCGAGGACTTCCGCCGCATCAACCCCGTGGCGCAGACCCCGGCATATGTCACTTCCGCAGGCGATGTGGTGGCCGAAAGCATGGCCATCGGGAATCACATCGCCGCGCGCGGCATCGGCCGCCAGCTTGGCCACCCGCAGGGCAGCCGCCAGTTCGACCGCCTGAACCAGATGCTGGCCTACCTGAACACCAGCTTCTTCAACGCCTTCGGCCCCCTGTGGCATGTGCTGGAACACGAACTCGGCAGCCAGGCCAAAGCGGCGCTTACCGACTATGGGCGGGCCCAGGTCCAGAAAACCCATGCCATGCTGGACAAGCTGCTGGGCCCACAGCAATGGCTGCTGGGCGAACAGCGCAGCGTGGCCGATGCCTACTTTGCCGGCATCGCCCGTTGGGCCGACTATCACCAGGCCATCGACCGGCGCGACTATCCCAACCTGCTGCGCTTGTACGACGCACTGCAGGCCGACCCAGCCGTGCAATTCGCCCACCGCATCGAAGCGCGGCAAGCAGCGCAATCCGCGGGCGGCTACCAGGGGCAGATCGAATTGGCCGAAGCGCTGGCGCTGCTGGCCCCCTGAGCGCCGCCGCAACGCGCGGCCATGGTCAAGCCAGCGGCCGCGATCGGCGAAGGGATGCACGATAGACATCACTTAGCCCGTCCAAGCATAAACCGGCATTCTACGGCGCGCCGCCAGCGATGTTATAAGCAAGG
>DASPIV010000410.1:0-3317 GCA_035628955.1 Bordetella sp. | reverse complement strand
CGCAGCGCTTGTCCAGGCCATGGTCTTCGGGGTTGTTGTCGGCGCTGCCCAGCAAATACACCACATCGCGCGCCGCGTAGCGCACATACAGGCTGGCCGCGTCGGAATCGGCGGCGTACCGGGGCAGGTTCTGGGGCCCGTACGGATACTGGTTATAGGTCGGGCAGATGCCGCGTTCGTAGGGCTCGAAACCGCTGCCTGCACGGCGCGGGCGCTCGTTGGTCAGGTACAGGTAGGACGGGGCATTGGCGATGACGTAGCGCAGTGCCACGCCGTTGCGCCGTATAGCGCCGTCCACGTCGTTCAGTACCGCATAGCGCTGCAGCAGTTGCGCGCCGCCGGAATGGCCGGCCAGCACAATGCCGGACAGTGCCGGCAAGCGCCGGCGGTCGGACACCACGCGCAGTACGTCGTCCAGCACCTGGAAGGCGCTGACCGGCGCGGGCCGGCCGGCGGCCTGCACGCTGTTCGCGCCGCTTTCCCAACTGGCCTTGCGCCACGCGGGCCGGCCCGCGTAGGCGGCATCGATGGGGGTGGGGAATTCCAGCGCCAGTATCAGGGTGTCGGCGCGGCGGGCCGGGTCGCGCCGCACCAGGGCCTCGATGTCCTGGTAGTAGCGGCTGGCATCGCGCCGCGCGCCGTGCAGCATCACGATGACGCGCCGGATGCCGTGCAGGTTGCCGGTCAGCTTGTGGTTGGCGTACACGGGCATGCGATACGCATGCCGGGCCTCGCCCAGGGCCAGGTCTTGCCAGGGCGGTGCCGGGCGGGGCGCCTGGGGCAGCGGTTCGTCGTAGTCGTACGGAGGCGGCAGCGGCGTTTGGGCCCATGCCGCCGCAGCATGTATGCCCAGCACCAATACCAGGCTCGATGCGGCGCGAGTGTGCGGGCGCAGGCGGGCAGGGCGCAAGCGCATGGGCGGCGTGGCGTTCAGCAGCTTTCTTGGCCCAGCAGTTGTTTTAATGCCGGCACATCGAGCAAACGAACTTCACGTTGATTGATACGAATCAAACCTTCTCGTGCAAAACGTGAAAACAGCCGGCTGGCGGTCTCGAGCGTCAAGCCCAGGTAATTGCCGATTTCTTCGCGGCTCATGCGCAGCACGAACTCGGTTGATGAATAGCCCAGCGCGGCGTAGCGCTGCGACAGATTCAGCAGGAAAGCGGCCAGGCGCTGCTCGGAGCGCATGCCGCCCAGCGACGCCAGCATCTGGTACGAACGGCCCAGTTCACGGCTCATCAGGCGGCGCATCTGGTGCTGCAGCGATGGCAGGTGGCTGGCAACCTGGTCGATTTGCGACAGGCGTATGACGCAGACTTCGGAATCTTCCATGGCCAGGGCGGTGGAGACGTGCTTGCCTTCGAGCATGCCGTCCAGCCCCACGACTTCGCCCGGCAGGTGGAATCCGGTGATCTGCACATGGCCGGCGGCGTCTTCGATCTGCGTTTTCATGCTGCCGAAACGCACGCTGTAGACGGCATCGAGCGGGTCTTGCAGGGTGTACAGCGGCTTGCCTTTCTCGACGCGCACGCGCTCTTGAACGAGCTCGTCGAGCTGCTCGACATCGGCTTGGGCCATGCCCACGGGAATACACACATGGCCAAGCATGCATGTCGAACAGTTTGTGGAGTCAGGCGGTAAAGGGACACGTTTTTGCATGATTGACCTTGATGCCGCTCAAGCCCTATACGCGAGCCAGCGCTAGGCGACAATTAGTGATGAATCCCTATTGTATTCCTTGCCAGTCGCTGCGCGCGGACACACAGTTCCCGCTCGGGCCGGGTTTGTGGTAGCCGCGGCGGCATGAACAGACTATGCTGCCATACAGGCTTTGCCGAGCACCGCGCGCCAGGGATGTTGCCCATGCGCCAGGTTCGTTGCGGGCACGCTACGTATCGTTGCGGGTGCACCACGCTTTCCCCCTGGTGGCGGCAAGGTCTTGAAAAACCCATGTTGCGCCCGCACATGCAGGTCATCGAGCCAGCCGCGATATTGCCGGTCAGGCTCTCCATCAAGCCTAACGACCACTATGCGATTCGACAAACTCACCACCAAATTCCAGCAAGCCCTGGCCGACGCGCAAAGCCTGGCCAGCCGCAACGACCACCCCTACATCGAGCCCGCGCACGTGTTGGCGGCCCTGCTGTCCGACCCGGACAGCGGCGCGTCCAGCCTGCTGGCGCGCGCCGGCGTGGCCGTGAACCGCGTCGCGGGCGCACTCGACACCACCCTGAAGGGCTTGCCGCAGGTGCAGGGCAATGACAACGTCCAGGTCGGCCGCGACCTGCAGGCCGTGCTGACCCGCACCGACAAAGAAGCCGCGCGCCGTGGCGACACCTACATCGCCAGCGAACTGTTCCTGCTGGCGCTGGCCGATGACAAAGGTCCGGCCGGCACGATTCTGCGCGATGCGGGCCTGCAGAAAAAGGCGCTGGAAGCGGCCATCGATGCCGTGCGCGGGGGCGAAAACGTTTCGGGCGCCGAAGGCGAATCCAACCGCGAGGCGTTGTCGAAGTACACGCTCGACCTGACCGAACGCGCCCGCGAAGGCAAGCTCGACCCCGTCATCGGACGCGATGATGAAATCCGCCGCACCATCCAGATTCTGCAGCGCCGCACCAAGAACAACCCGGTATTGATCGGCGAACCCGGCGTGGGCAAGACCGCCATTGTCGAAGGCTTGGCCCAGCGCATTGTCAACGATGAAGTCCCCGAGACCTTGCGCGGCAAGCGCGTGCTGTCGCTCGACCTGGCAGCCCTGCTGGCCGGCGCCAAGTTCCGCGGCGAATTCGAAGAACGCCTGAAGGCCGTGCTGAAAGAGCTGGCGCAAGACGACGGCCAGAATATTGTATTCATCGACGAACTGCACACCATGGTGGGCGCGGGCAAGGCCGAAGGGGCGATGGATGCCGGCAACATGCTCAAGCCGGCGCTGGCGCGCGGCGAATTGCACTGCATCGGTGCCACCACGCTAGACGAATACCGCAAGTACATCGAGAAAGACGCCGCGCTCGAACGCCGTTTCCAGAAAGTGCTGGTCAACGAGCCCGACGTGGAATCCACCATCGCCATCTTGCGCGGGCTGCAAGAGCGCTATGAACTGCACCATGGCGTCGAGATCACCGATCCGGCCATCGTGGCGGCCGCCGAACTGTCGCACCGCTACATTACCGATCGCTTCCTGCCCGACAAGGCCATCGACCTGATCGACGAGGCCGGTGCGCGCATTCGCATGGAAATCGATTCCAAGCCCGAAGTCATGGACCGCCTGGATCGCCGCATCATCCAGCTCAAGATCGAGCGCGAGGCCGTGCGCA
>DASPIV010000409.1:0-7816 GCA_035628955.1 Bordetella sp. | reverse complement strand
GCCGCGGCCCGATGCCACAGGGCTTCGGCGGCCAGGATGTCCGGCCGCTGGCGCGTCAATTGCGACGGTACGCCCAGCGGCACGTCCAGGGGCAGTTCCAGCGTGGCCAGCGCCGGCGCCGGCAGGCCGGCCTGCGCGGGCAGGCGGCCCAGGTACACGGCCAACTGGTGCCGGAGGCGGTCGATATCTTGTTGCAGCGCCGGCAGCGTGGCGCGCGTCTGCGCAAGCAACGACTCCTGGTTGCGCAGGTCCAGCGCCGACACGCCACCGGCCTGATGGCGCCGGTGCATGATGGCCAATTGGCGGGCCTGTACGTCGAGCTGGGCCTGCCCGGCATCCAGCCGGGCCTGCAGCCCAGCCTGCCGGATGGCGGCCGTGGCCACGTTGGCCGCCAGCATCATGCGGGCAGCCTGCAGCTCATGCTGCCGGTAGTCGACCTGGGCACGCAGGCCTTCGAGCGCGCGTTGTTCGGCGCCAAACAGGTCCAGCGTGTACGACACGTCTATCGACGCGTTGTACAGCGTGAAGGGCGGCGGCAGCTCGGTGACAGGTACGCCGTAAGCCGACGGATCGACTTTCTGGCGCGCGGCCGAGAGGTTGGCGTCGATCGATGGCTGGGTGCGCGTGCCGGTCTCGGCGGCGAGCTCTTCCTGCGCCTGGCGCAAGCGTGCACGGGCCTGTTCCAGGGTGGGGCTGTGCGCCAGCGCCTGGCGCACCAGCTGGTCGAGTTCGGGCGAGCGGAACAGCGTCCACCATTGGGCGGGAATGTCCATGCCCGCATGCAGGCGCTGCGCGGGCACCTGTGCATTGCCGGTGGTGGCGGCCGGCGTGGCCGTGGCGGTATAGCGGCCGATGCCGGGCGCGGCGGGGCGTTCGAAGTCGGGTCCCACGGCGCAGCCGCCCAGCACGAGCGTCAAGGCAATCAGCAAGGCCAGCGCCGGCAGCGCAGTCCGCGCGGCGGATGAACGTGGCAGGCAGGCAGCGGTAGGCATCATGGCTTCAATCCAGCGTGCGGCGATAGAACTTCACGGCCAGCCCCATGATCAGCACGGTGAACAGCAGCAGCGGCCATACGTTGGGCCACAGGTCGGCCCAGCCGTTGCCCTTGAGCAGAATGCCGCGGATCAGCCGGTTGAAATAGGTCAGCGGGAGCAGGTTGCCCAGGTACTGCGCCCATATCGGCATGCCCTTGAAAGGAAACATGAACCCCGACAGCAGAATGTTGGGCAAAAAATAGAACATGGTGAGCTGCATGGCCTGCAACTGGTTCTGGGCCAGCGACGACAGCGTGATGCCCACCGTGAGATTGGCCGCCACGAACAGCAGCGCCGCCAGGTACACGGCCAGCAGGCTGCCCATGAAGGGCACGTGGAACACATAGCGCGCCGCCAGCAGGATGATGGTGGCCTGCAGCAAGCCGATGGCGATGTACGGCACGATCTTTCCGGTCATGACCTCGAGCGGGCGCACGGGTGTGGCCAGCAGGTTTTCCATGGTGCCGCGCTCGCGCTCGCGCGTCATGGCCAGCCCCGTCATCATCACCAGTGTCATGCTCAGGATCACGCCCATCAGCCCTGGCACGGTGTTGTACTGGGCAATCTGTTCTTCGTTGTACAGCCGGTGTACGCGCACTTCGAATGGTGGCTGCCCGCCAGCCAGCCCGGCCAGCGGCCCGGTCAGGTCCCGGCGCGCGACGGCCTGGCCAAGCTGCGTGGCCGCACCGATTGCCATGCCGGTGGCCATGGGGTCGGTGGCATCGGCCTCGATCAACAGGGCGGGGCGTTCGCCGCGCAGCAGGCTGCGGGTGAAATCGGGCGGAATGGTCAGCACGAACAGCACGCGGCCCTGCGCCAGCGCGGCGCGTCCGGCCTCTGCGCTGGGCAGTTCCTCGACGATGTCGAAGTAGTCCGATACTTTCATGGCGGCCATGAAAGTACGGGTGAATTCGCTGTGGTCCGCCACGATGACCGCGGTCGGCATCTGCTTGGGGTCGGTATTGATGGCGTAGCCGAACAGGGCCAGCTGCATGATGGGAATGCCGACGATCATGCCGAAGGTAATGCGGTCGCGCCGCAATTGCAGGAATTCCTTGCGCACCATGCTCCACCAGCGCGTCCACGAGAACCGGCGTTCGGCAGCGCTCATGGCTGGCTCCCGTAGTTGTCCGCGGAGTGGTTCATCAGGTAGATGAACACATCTTCCAGACTGGTGCCGACCGGTTCGATGCGCAGGTCGCTGCCTTGCACCGCCTGGCGCAGCGTGCGTTCGAGCAGCGCATGGTCCTTGCCGCTGACGTGCAGCGACGATCCGAAGGCCACGGTCTGGTCCACGCCGGGGCTGCCGCGCAGGCGTTGTCCCAATGGCACCAGGTCGCGGCCATGAATGGCCCAGGTGGACAGGCCTTGCTCGGCTGTGACGCTTTCGGCGCTGCCTTGCGTCAGCAGCCGGCCATAGGCCAGGTAGGCCAGCTTGTGGCAGCGCTCGGCCTCGTCCATGTAGTGGGTGCTGACCAGCACCGAAATACCGCGCGCGGCCAGAGCATGCAGCTGTTCCCAGAAATCGCGCCGCGCCGTGGGGTCGACTCCGGCGGTGGGTTCGTCCAGCAGCAGCAATTGCGGTTCGTGCAGCAGGCAGGCAGCCAGGGCCAGGCGCTGCTTCCACCCACCCGACAGCGCGCCGGTAAGCTGGCCGGCGCGACTTTGCAGGCCCAGGCCTTCCAGCGCCTGCTCCACGGCCTGGCGGCGGTTGGGCATTTCGTACATGCGCGCCACGAAATCGAGGTTCTCGCGGATGGTCAGGTCTTCCCAGTACGAGAATTTCTGGGTCATGTAGCCGACGTGGCGCTTGATGTCGGCGCTTTGCGTCAAGATGTCGTAGCCCAGGCAGGTGCCGCTGCCCGAGTCGGGCGTCAGCAGGCCGCACATCAGCCGTATGCAGGTGGTCTTGCCGCTGCCGTTGGGCCCCAGGAAGCCATGGATTTCGCCGCGCCGCACTTGCAGCGATACATCGTTGACGACGTGCTTGTCGCCGAAATGCTTGTTCAGCCCACGCACGTCGATAGCCCAGTCGCCGGATGCGGACGGGTTCATGGCAGCGTGACCTCGACTGGCTGGCCGGGATGCAGGCGCACCGCATCTTGCGAGGCGGGATGGGCCTCGACCAGGTAGACCAGCTTGCCGCGGCTGTCGCGGCTGTAGATCACGGGCGGCGTGTATTCGGCCTCGGTCGATACGTAGCTGATCGAGGCCGGCACCGGCTCGCCGCAGCCGTCGCAGCGCACCAGGATGCGGT
The DNA here is from genome assembly GCA_035628955.1 of Bordetella sp. GTDB lineage: Bacteria > Pseudomonadota > Gammaproteobacteria > Burkholderiales > Burkholderiaceae_B > Bordetella_A. The sequence goes on along the minus strand of DASPIV010000409.1, from coordinate 4,525 downwards.
CGCCCACCTGCAGCGCGCCCAGCACGGTCTCGGGCACGAAAAAGCGCAGCTTGATGTTGCCGGGCGGCAGCATGCGCACGACCGGGCTGCCGCCCGGCACCCATTCACCCGGACGGAACATCGTGTCGAAGACCCGCGCCGCCTGGGCCGCTGCCACCTGTTTCTGGGCAAGGGCCCAATCGGCCTGGGCCAACGCGGCGCGGGCGGCCTCGACCTGCGCGTCCTGGGCGCGCAGTTGCTGGTCGCGGCCGGGCAGGGCGGCCACTTGCAACTGCGCATGCAACTCGCGCACCCGGGCCACGCTGGATTGCGCCTGCGCGCGGCTGTCGTCGAGCTGAGCACGCGCGATACCGCCGGCCCGGAACTGCACGCGGTCGCGCTCCCATTGCCTGGCGGCGCGGCTGGCCTCGGCTTCGGCCTGCACCAATTGCGCCTGTACCACGCCGACTTCGGGCGGGCGCTTGCCGGTAGCCAGGTCTTGCCGCTGCGCCTGCGCGGCTGCCAGCTGGGCCCGGGCCTCGCGCTGCGCATCGGCCTCGGGTTCGGCTTCCAGTGTGAACAAGAGGGTGCCGGCCTGTACCTGCTGCCCGCGCGCGACCTGCAGGGTTTGCAGACGCCCGGGCCGCGCGGCCGCCATGTAGACGAATTCGCCCTCGACATAGCCTTGGTAGAAGGGCACGGCATCGTTGCCGCAGGCCGCCAGCCACAGCGGCAGGCACGCCGCGGCCGCCAGCCGGCGCAACGCGGCAAGACCAGAAGGAGTGGGCGAGTGATGGCGGGCGGGCATGGCGTCAGGTTCCTGGCCGTAAGGATGAGCGGCGCGCGGCTGGGCGCCGGGTTGCCGGGGCTGGCGGGAACAGCCCACCATTCAGCAGGGCGACCGCATGCGCGGCGATGGCGTCCGTATCGAGTGCCGCGGCCCCGCTCTGGTCGGCCCAGATGCGTTGCCACAAGGCCGAGGTGGCCAAGGGCAGCAGCGTCATGCCCAGAATGGACAGGAACACCAGCCGTGGTTCGATGCCGGAGTTGACCGCGCCGGCGCGCTGGCCGGCGGCCATCATCGTGGCGAAGGCATGCAGGCGTTCCACCGGCAGGTAGCGGAAGACCTTTTCACGCAGCTGGCCGCCTTCGTTGACGACCTCGCGCATCCACAGCGGCGCCAGCCAGGGGCGTTCGGCGGCGCATTGCACGATGCGCGCCACCACCTGCGCCACCACGGCGCGCGGGTCGGGCGGCGTTGCGCCGGATGCATCCGCCGGCGGCAAGGGCGCCGGTGCCCATACAAAGGCGATGACGGGGGCCACGCGCTCGGTCACCACGACATCGATGAGCTGCTCGCGGTTCTTGAAGTAGTAATGCACCATCGCCGGCGTCACCGCGGCGCGCCGCGCGATATGCGCAATAGTGGTGGCCGCCACCCCCTGCGATGCGAACAGCGCGGTGGCGACGTCCAGCATGGCGTCGCGGCCATCGGCGGGCTGGGGGCGAACGGGCCGGCCCAGCTTGCGGGCGGGGGATTGCCTGGGCGTGGTCATGCGGGAAGTTTAATTAATTATTTAATTAATTAAAAGCCACCTTTGCGGAAGCCAGGCGCCTGACTCCGGCCGTATCCCCGGCCTACTGACTGCGGCGTTCAGTCCAGCCGGTAATGCGCGGCGGTGCGCCCGAAATCTTCCACGGTGGCGCGCTGCCAGTTGGCATCGAGCCCCAGTTCTTCGGCCAGGATGCGCGCAACCTCGGGCGCGGCCAGGATGGCGGCCTCGCTGTCCAGGAACAGCGCCCGGTTGCGGCGCGCCAGCACGTCTTCAACACTGCGTGCCAGCTCCTGGCGGGCCGCAAAGCGCACGTGGGCTTCGGTCAGGCCGCTGGACTTGACCAGAATATGCTCGATGCCGGGCAGGGCCCGCAGGGCCGGCAGGTCGGTACCGTAGTAACTGTCGGGCGTGCCGTGGGGCGGGGCATCCGGAGCACGGCCCTGGCCGGCGCCATGCAGCGGCAGGTCGGACGTGCGGCAGTGTGCCTGCGGCAGCAATTGATGCTGGATGGCGGTATCGACCGCATCCTGCGCCATCTTGCGATAGGTGGTCCATTTGCCGCCGGTGACGGTAAGCAGGCCGGCGCGCGACACCACGATGGTGTGTTCGCGCGACAGGGTCTTGGTGGCGGCTTCGCCGGTGGCCTTGACCAGCGGCCGCAGGCCGGCCCAGACGCTGGTGACGTCGGCCCGGACAGGCTTGCGGCTGAGATACCGCGCGGCGGTCTGCAAAATGAAATCGACTTCGGTCTGCGTGGCCGGCGGGTCCAGCGGCAAGTCGTTGCGCGGCGTGTCGGTGGTGCCGACGATGGTGTGCCCGTTCCAGGGCACCACGAACAGCACGCGGCCATCGTCGGTTTTGGGGATGAGAATAGCTTTGTCGCCCGGCAGGAAATCGCGCGGCAGGGTCAGGTGCACGCCCTGGCTGGGCGCCACCATGGTTTGCGCTTGCGCATCGTCCATGCGGCGCACGCTGTCCACCCACACGCCCGTCGCATTGATGACGCAGCGCGCCCGCAGCGTGTACTGGCCCTCGCCCAACGCGTCTTGCACCACGACCCCGTCGATGGCGCCCTGGTTGTTGCGGGTCAGGCCGGTGGCGCGTACATAGTTGATGGCCGTGCCGCCCAGGTCGAACACGGTGCGCATCAGCGCCATGGCCAGCCGCGCATCGTCGAACTGGCCGTCGTAGTACAGCACGCCGCCGCGCAGGCCGCGGCCGCCCACCGACGGGGCCACGGTAGCCGCCTGCGCCAGGGTTTCGGCGCGCGACAGCCAGCGGCTGGGCGACAGATTGAGCTTGCCCGCCAGCATGTCGTACATCTTGAGGCCGACGCCGTAGAACGGCTGGTCGAACAACCCATAGGCGGGCACCACGAATCCCAGCGGCCACACCAGGTGCGGCGCGTTGCGGTTGAGCAGGCCGCGCTCATGCAAAGCCTCGCGCACCAGCCCGATGTTGCCCTGGGCCAGGTAGCGCACGCCGCCGTGCACCAGCTTGGTGGCCTTGCTGGAAGTGCCCTTGGCGAAGTCGTCGGCCTCGACCAGCAGCGTACGGTAGCCGCGCGCCGCGGCATCTACCGCGGTACCCAGGCCGGTGGCGCCGCCACCGATCACGATGACGTCCCAGGCGGCGCTGTCGTTCAGCGTGGCGAGCAGGGCAGCGCGGCTGGGCGCGGACGGGGAAGCAGGAACGGAAGTCATGTGGGATGGGGGCGGCCGAAGCGGGAGTGGAAGGATCAGGGCTGGACGGACGGCTCGTCGGCGGGCGTGGCGGAGCCAGATTCGGCGGCCGCCGCGGCACTGGCCGCCCCGCCATCGGCCGCCGCGATCTCGCAGCGCACCCCCGATTCTTGCAAGACCTGGGCCAGCGGCTCCTGCGGATAGGCATCGGTGAAGAAGCGGTCGATCTGCGAAATGTGTGCGAGTTCGACCATGGCCTGGCGGCGGAACTTGCTGCTGTCGGCCGCCAGCCATACTTCGCGCGATTGCTCGATGATGCTGCGCGCCACCCGCACTTCGCGGAAGTCGTAGTCGCGCAGCGTGCCATCGGCCTCGATGCCGGAAATGCCGATCAGGCCGATGTCCACCTTGAACTGGCGGATGAAATCCACTGTGGCTTCGCCGACGATGCCGCGATCGCGCGGACGCACTACGCCGCCGGCCACGATGATTTCGCAATCCGGGTTGTCGGACAGGATGTCGGCCACGTGCAGGTTGTTGGTGATGACCCGCAAGCCGCGGTGGCGCAGCAGCGCGCGTGCAATGGCCTCGGTGGTGGTGCCGATGTTGAGGATCAGCGAACAACCGTCGGGCACGGCTTGCGCCACGGCTTGCGCGATGCGCTGCTTGGCTTCGGCATGCAGCCCCTGGCGCTTGCGGTAAGCGATATTCTCGATGGTCGAGGCCTCGATGCGCACCCCGCCGTGAAAGCGCGACAACAGCCCGGCCTCGGCCAGCAGGTTGACGTCGCGCCGCACGGTCTGCAGGGTGACGTCGAAATGGCGGGCCAGGGCCTCGATGGTGGCCGAACCCTGGGAACGGACCATTTCCACGAGCGCGCTTTGTCGAGGGTTCAATGTCATATTCGCATCATAAAACAACAAAAGCGAAAAATAATGACGCGCTGCAAGATTGTTTTTCTTTCGCTTGTTGGGTAAAACGCAAAAAAGCAAAAAAACAACGAAAGCGAGTGCATCCGCCCACCTGGAGGAGAACGATGCAGTTGACGCTGGACAGAATCGCCTTGCAGGTCGGGTCGCAGTCTTATCTGTACCCGCTCAGCTTGGCCCCGGTGGCCGGCGCCATGACGGTGCTGCTGGGCGCCACGCTGGCGGGCAAAACCTCGCTGCTGCGCATCATGGCTGGCCTGGACCGGCCCACCGAGGGCAGCGTGCGGGTCGACGGGGCGGACGTGACCGGCGTGCCGGTGCGCCGCCGCAATGTCGCCATGGTCTACCAGCAGTTCATCAACTATCCCTCCATGTCGGT
>DASPIV010000408.1:0-3788 GCA_035628955.1 Bordetella sp. | reverse complement strand
CCGGTAAAGGCAAGCCTATCGAGCAGCGCGCGGATGCTGGCCGGATCGGGGTGGAAGAGCTGCAGTACATCCAGGGTGCAGCCCAGGTCGTCGAGCCTGGTGGCGGGATGCGGCGCGGCATCCCATTGCATCAAGGTAGGCGCGACACCGCCATCGGGCAGGCTGCCGTCGGCCGGAATGGTGATGCGCCAGGACAGCGTGCCCCGTGTCATGGGTTCGATCCGGCCGGCTGCATCGCCGCAGGCCTTGCTGGCAGCGGCGATATCGTCGGTACGCGCCACCCAGGTCGCCAGCCGCGGCAGCGAATCCGGTTTCAGGCGATCCAGCTCGAACCAGCGCGGGTGTTGCGGCGGCGGCGCGGCCGGATCGGGCGCGATGACTTCCAGGTAGGTGGATTCCCCCAGGCGCAGCAGCAAATTATGCGTGCCCATGCGCGGATGCGCCCCACCCGGCTGGGGACGCACGCCCAGGGCGTGTTCGATGAAACCGGCTCCCACGGCAAGGCTGGGAGCCGCCACGGCAATGTGATCGAGCTGGGTTTGCATGCGGACCTCAAGTGGCCAACACAACCTGGTCCGCCACCATGGCGGCAATGCGCGGCCCGAAACTGGAAATGGCCGGCAAGGTCATGTTGTGGTGCGCGCGTATCGCCGCCGCATCGGCGTGCGGCTTGTCGTGGGTAGTGTGCGCGTCGGCCACCAGCACGACCTCGTAACCCCGTGCCGCCGCCTGCCGCACGGTGGTATCGACGCAGAATTCAGTGGCATACCCGCAGACCGCCAGGCGCGACACCTGCAAGCGCTTCAGCAGGACATCGAGCCCGGTGCGCAGAAACGAATCGGGCGTGGTCTTGCCCAGCACATGGTCGGCGGGCAGGCGTTCCAGCCCACTGAACAACTGCCAGCCTTGTGACCCATGCGCCAGGTCGCCGCCAGGCGCATCGTGCTGGATATGGATGACGGGAACGCCATCGCGACGCGCCCGCGCCGCCAGCGCGTTGATACGCGCCACGGTGGTATCGGCATCGGCCGGCCGCGGCTGCGGACTAAACAGCGCTTCCTGAACATCCACAATCAACAATGCGCACGACATGGCCGGCTCCGGGCGAAAGCAGCCAGTCTACCCATGACGCCACCAGATGCACAAGGCGCTCGGCAGGCAGAGCGCCTAGGCAGGTGCCTGACTCCCGCAGGGCGTCAGACACCTGATAGCTGATAGATGCAGTACTGCCCGTGCCCTAGATATGCAGCGCGTGCCCCAGGGCGCGCAGGGCGGCTTCCTGCACCGCTTCGCCCAAGGTCGGATGGGCGTGGATGGTGCCGGCCACGTCCTCCAGCCGCGCACCCATTTCCAACGACTGCGAGAACGCCGCCGCCAGTTCGGACACACTCTTGCCCACCGCCTGCCACCCCACGATCAGGTGGTTGTCGCGGCGAGCGACCACGCGCACAAAACCGTCAGTGGATTCCAGCGTCATGGCGCGTCCGTTGGCGGCGAACGGAAACGCCGCCACCATGCAGTCCAGGCCGGCGGCCTGCGCCTGCGGTGGCGCCAGTCCGGCCGTAACGATTTCCGGATCGGTGAAGCACACGGCCGGAATCGCCGCGGGTGCGAAGCGGCGGCGATGGCCGGCCACCAGTTCAGCCACCATCTCGCCCTGCGCCATGGCGCGGTGCGCCAGCATGGGCTCGCCCGCGATATCGCCTATGGCCCACACATTGCGCATCGATGTGCGGCACTGGTCGTCGATGCGCAAGGCATTGCCGGCCCGGTCCAGTTGCAGGCTTTCCAGGCCCCAGCCCTGGGTGCGGGGCCGTCGCCCGATGGCCAGCAACACCTGGTCTGCCGGCAAGACAGCTTCGGCGCCCGAGGCATCCTGTACGCGCACGGCGTCACCGGCCGCGTTCAGCCCCAGTACCTTGCGTTCCAGGCACAACTCGACACCCATGCGCGACAGGGCGGCCGCCACCGGCTTGGTCAATTCGGCATCGTAGGTGGGCAGGATGCGGTCCTGCGCCTCGACCACGGTAACCTCGGCACCCAGCTTGCGGTAGACGGTGCCCAATTCCAGGCCGATATAACCGCCGCCCACCACCACCAGGCGACCCGGGATGGCCGAAGGCGACAGGGCTTCGGTGGACGAGATAACCTTGCCGCCGAACGGCATCGATGCCAAGGGCATGGGTTCGGATCCGGCTGCCAGCAGCAGGTGTTCGCACTGGATGCGCTGCGTGCCCTGCCCGGTATCGACCTCTACGGTCTTGCCGTCGAGCACGCGTGCCCAGCCGCGCATCAGCTGCACGCCGTTCTTCTTCAGCAAGGCCTCTACGCCGCCGGTCAGCCGGCCGACGATACTGTCTTTCCATGCCACGGTCCGCGCGATGTCGATGGCGGGCGCCTGCACGGAAATGCCCAGCGCCGACACACCCGCATAGTCGCGCGCACGCTCGTATTCCTGGGCGGCGTGGATCAGCGCCTTGGACGGGATGCAACCGATGTTCAGGCATGTACCGCCGGGTTGCCCGCCTTCGACCACGATGGTGGGCACGCCCAACTGGCCGGCCCGGATGGCTGCCACGTAGCCGCCGGGCCCGCCGCCTATCACCAGCAAGGTTGTGCTGTGGTTGTCGCTCATGGCGCCTCCACGAAAAGCAGCGCGGGCTGTTCCAGCAGCGCGCGCACCGCCTGGATGAATTGCGCCGCATCCATGCCATCGACCACGCGGTGATCGAATGACGAGGACAGGTTCATCAGTTTGCGGGCCATGACTGCACCCTGGTGGATGGCCGGCCGTTCGACGATGCGGTTCACGCCCACAATGCCGACTTCGGGGTGGTTGATCACCGGCGTACTGACGATGCCGCCCAGCGCACCCAGGCTGGTCAGGGTGATAGTGGACCCGGCTAGCGCGTCGCGTTCGGCCTTGCCGCTGCGCACGGCTTGCGCCAGCCGCGCGATCTCTTCGGCCAGCGACCAGATGTCGCGCGCCTCGGCGTGGCGCAGTACCGGCACGATCAGTCCGGCATCGGTCTGCGTGGCCACGCCCAGGTGCACCGCGCCGTAGCGGGTAACCACGCCGGCCTCGTCGTCATAGCGCGCGTTGATCTGCGGAAAATCGCGCAGCGCGATCACCATGGCGCGTGCCAGCAAGGGCAGCAACGTGAGCTTGCCGCGCGACTCGCCGAACTTGCGGTTGAGCTGTGTGCGCAAGCCTTCCAGTTCGGTGACGTCGATTTCCTCGACGTAGCTGAAATGCGGGATGCGGCGTTTGGATTCCTGCATCTTCTGCGCGATCTTGCGGCGCAGGCCCACCACCGGCACTTGCTGTTCGTCGTGGCGTTCGCCATACCCCGACCGCGCGGCGGGCGCGGCGGCGCCCTGCCCGTGCGCATGGGCATCCAGGTCTTCGTGCAAGATCCGGCCGGCCGGGCCGCTGCCGTGCACGAAGCGCAGTTCGATGCCCATGTCCCAGGCGCGCTTGCGCACGGCGGGTGAGGCCAGGGGCCGGTCACCGGGCTGGCGCACCAGCGCGGCTTGCGCCGGTGGCCGGGTACCGGTTCCGGCAGCAGCCCGGCCGGCATGCCGCGGCGCCGGCTTCGATGCTGGCGGCGGTGCTGGCGGCGGCACCGGCTCGGGCGCTGCCGGCTTCGCCGCTGGCGCCGCGGGGGTGGCCTGGCCGCTCGCCGCTTCCTGGCCGGCAGGCGCGGGCGGGGCGTCGGCGCGCGCATTGCCCGCGCCCTCGACTTCCAGCCGGATCAGCTCGCTACCCACGGCCATGACGTCGCCCA
>DASPIV010000407.1:0-5160 GCA_035628955.1 Bordetella sp. | reverse complement strand
CATGAGCAGCGCACCAAAGGTAGGCAGGGCGTCATCGACCGGCGCGTGCAAGATATCGGAAGAAGTGGCCATCTCGGCTTGGCCGTGCAAGAGGGGATTCATGATAGGCTTCCCGGCGTGCGGGCGCTGAGTAGTGCAACGCTATGTCCGGCCACTTCGAACGTATCGCCTTCAAGAGGGCGACGCTTGCCTTGCGTGTTGGCGCTTTCCAGTTCCAAAGTCCAAGCCAGGGCGGGCGGCGGCAGTTTGAAGACAGTGGGTTCATCGCCCGCATTAAGCAGCATCAGCGTCACGTCTACCTGGCCTGAGCCATCGATGGCGCAGGCTCGGCGCATTGCAAGGACGTGGCGGCCCGCATCCTCCCAGGCGTTGGCGTCCATGGGCTGGCCAATCTCGGCAAACCACGACAGCGCCGCGATACCGGGCGCGACTTCGCGGCCGGCATCGCCGTAGCGGGCGGTACGCAGGCTGGGGTGGGCCTGCCGCAATGATGTCAGACGCCCCACATAGCGTACCAGTGCCGCGCCCGGGCCATCGGCAGCCTGCTTCCAGTCCAGCCAGCTGATGGGGTTGTCCTGGCAATAAGCGTTGTTATTGCCTTCCTGGCTGTTGCCGAAGTCGTCGCCGGCCAACAGCATGGGCGTGCCGTCGGCCAGCAGCACCGTGGCCAGCATGGCGTGCTGGACCAGGCTGCGCAATGTTTCCACGTTCGTGCCGCCGCCGGGGCCTTCGTGGCCCCAGTTGGCGCTGAAATTCTCTGAATGGCCGTCGTTGCCGTCTTCGCCGTTGGCCTCGTTGTGGCTGCCGTCGTACGTCACCACGTCGCGCAGCGTGAAGCCGTCATGCGAGGCGGCGTAATTGATGGTGGCCCAGGGACGGCGGTGGCGGCGGTCGAACAAGTCGCGCGAGCCCGCCAGGCGTGCAGCCAGTTCGCCCACCATGCCATCGTCGCCGCGCCAATAGCGGCGTACGTCATCCCGGAAACGGTCGTTCCATTCCGCAAAACCCGGTGGGTGCTGCCCTAATTGATAGCCGTCCGGCCCGATATCCCAAGGTTCGGAAATCAACTTCAGGCGGGACAGCTGCGGGTCTTGCAGGATGGCATCGAAGAACCCGGATCCTGGATCAAAGCCGGTGCCTTCACGGCCCAGCGTCACGCCCAGGTCGAAGCGGAACCCATCCACCTGGTATGCCGAAGCCCAATAGCGCAACGAGTCCATCACCATCTGCAGGACGCGCGGATGGGAAATATTGACCGTGTTGCCGCAGCCGGTATCGTTGATGTAGTAGCGCTCTTCGCCAGGGATCAGGCGGTAATAGCTGGCATTGTCCAGTCCTCGCCATGACAGTGTGGGACCCAGCTCGCTGCCTTCGCAGGTATGGTTGTAGACCACGTCCAGGATGACTTCGATACCGGCGGCATGCAGGCGCCGCACGGCTTGCTTGAGCTCATTGGGACCGCCGTGGGGCACATACGCGGGTTCGGGCGCGAAGTAGGACAGCGTGCTGTAGCCCCAATAGTTGCGCAACCCGCGCTCGACCAGGAAGCGGTCCTGCAGGAAGGCCTGGACCGGCATCAGTTCGACCGCGGTTACTCCCAGCCGATGCAGGTGTTCGACGAAGCGCGGGTCGGCCAGGGCGCTGGCCGTGCCGCGCAGCGGCGGACGAAGATCTTCGCGCTGCATCGTGGCACCGCGCAGATGGACCTCGTACAGCACCGTATCGCCCCACGAGGTGGCTGGCGCCACGCTGCGGCCCCAATCGAAATAGTCGTCGACCACGATGGCCTTGGGCATGGCCAGCGCGCTGTCGCGGCGGTCCATGCTCAGGTCGGCCTTGGCATGCTGCATGCGATAGCCGAACAGCACGTCCGACCAGCGTGGTGCACCGGTCAGGCGGCGCGCGTACGGGTCCAGCAGCAGCTTGTGCGGATTGAAACGATGGCCATTGCGGGGATCGTACGGGCCATAGGCGCGGTAGCCGTATACCAGCCCGGGTTGTGCGTCGGGCAGATAGCCGTGCCAGACTTCGTCGGTGCATTCGGGTAGCGCCAGCCGGCACAATTCCTTGCGGCCCCGGTCATCGAACAGGCATAGCTCGATACGCGTGGCGTTGGCCGAGAAAACCGCGAAATTGACGCCCAGGCCATCGCTGACCGCCCCCAGTGGGTACGGGGAGCCGGAGGCAAGCTGGCGTTGCGCGGGAGTAGCCATGGTCATACCTCGTAGCGCAGCAGTATTGTCGAGAACGGGGGTAGCGTCAGCGACACGGATTGCGACTGGCCGTGAACAGGCGTGTCCTGAGTGTGGGCCAGGGTCGGCCCCGCCAGGCCGGTGCCGCCATAGACCGCGTCGTCGGTATTGATCCGTGCGCGCCAGCGCCCCGCCAATGGCACGCCTATACGGTAGTCATGGCGGGCGACGGGGGTGAAATTGCACACGGCCAGCACGTGGTGCTGCCCGTCGGTGCGCACGAAGGCCAGCACGCTGTTGGCTTCGTCGTCACCCACCATCCAGCTGAAGCCCGACGGGTCGGCGTCGCGCCGATGCAGCTCGGGCAGTTCCGCATACAGGTGGTTCAGGTCGGCCACCAGGCGCTGCACGCCGCGGCGCGCGGGGTCGTCCAGCAAGTTCCAGTCGATGGCCGCGTCGTGGTTCCATTCCTCTTGCTGGGCGATCTCGCCGCCCATGAACAACAGCTTCTTGCCCGGGTGGGCCCACATATAGCCGTAATAAAGACGCAACTGCGCCAGCCGATCGCCATGGCTGCCCGGCATCTTGCCCAGCAGCGAGCCTTTGCCGTGCACGACTTCGTCGTGGGACAGCGGCAGGATGTACCGTTCGGAATATGCATACATCATGCCGAAGGTGACGTCGTGATGATGGTAGCGGCGGTGCACGGGATCATGGCGCATGTAGCGCAGCGTGTCATGCATCCAGCCCATGTTCCACTTGTAGTCGAAGCCCAGGCCGCCGTCGCGCGCAGGGGCGGTGACGCCGGGCCAGGCGGTCGATTCCTCGGCCACGGTAATGGCACCCGGGCATTCGCAACCCACGACGGTATTCAATTCACGCAGGAAATCGACCGACTCCAGGTTCTCGCGGCCACCGTAGCGGTTCGGAATCCATTCTCCCGGGGCCCGGCTGTAGTCCCGGTACAGCATCGATGCCACGGCATCGACCCGCAGCCCGTCGATATGGAAGTCGCGCAGCCAGTGCAGGGCGCTGGCTATCATGTAGGCCTTTACTTCATTGCGGCCCAGGTTATAGACCAGCGTGTTCCAGTCGGGGTGGAAGCCCTCGCGCGGATCAGCGTACTCATACAGCGCGGTGCCGTCGAAGCGGGCCAGCCCGTGGGCATCGTTGGGAAAATGGGCGGGTACCCAGTCCAGTATCACGCCCAGGCCCGCTGTGTGGCACTGGTCGATGAAGCGCGCGAAATCGGCTGGCGTGCCATAGCGGGCGCTGGGTGCGAACATGCCCAGTGGCTGGTAACCCCACGATCCGCCGAATGGATGCTCCATGATGGGCATCAACTCGATATGCGTGAAACCCAATGCGCGTACATAAGCCGGTAGCCGTTCGGCCAGGCGGTCCCATAACGGCCCCGGCGCGTTATCGCCCAGCCAGGAGCCCGCGTGCACTTCATAGATCGCCATCGGCGCATCGGGACACTGGCGTGCCGCGCGCCCCTCCATCCATGCCGCGTCGTTCCAGGCGTAGGGGGCCGGGTCCGGCACGATAGACGCGGTGGCGGGCGGTGGCTCGGCCTGGCGCGCCATCGGGTCGGCCCTAAGCGTGGTGGCGCCGTCGGCGCCCAGGATCTGGTACTTGTAGCGGCTGCCAGGTGCCACGCCTGGCACGAAGATCTCCCATACGCCGGCGGTATGGCGCAGGCGCATGCCGTGGCGCAAGCCATTCCAGCCGTTGAAATCGCCGACCAGCGCGACGCGCCGTGCGTTGGGCGCCCATATCGCGAAGCGCACGCCGGCTACCCCGTCGACCTCGCAGGTCAGCGGGCCCAGGCACTGGCCGGCGTACAGCCACGAGCCCTGTGCCAGCATGTTCAGGTGCGCGTCCTCCAGCAGCGGCCCATAGGAATAAGGATCGGCGATCTCTTCGGTGCCGCCGGGCCAGCGCACCCGCAGCCGATACGCCGGCCGTCCTTTCGCACTGTGCCGGGTGATGTCGGCCGCGTACAGGCCATCGCCCACCGATGGCAGCGACAGCGTGGTTCCGTCGGAAAATATGGCGTCTACTTCCAGCGAGCAGGGCATCAGCACGCGCAGCACCGTGCGCCCATCTATCGTATGGGGCCCCAGTAGGCCAAAAGCATCGGAATATTGGCCGGCCAGCAGTGCTTCCTGCTGGCTGGGTTCCAGCCCGGGATGGGGAAGTTGCTCCGGTTTGCTCATGGGCGGTGTTCCTCGTGGTCGACGGCGACCGCCATCAGTTGTGTGCGGGCCAGCTCGGCCAGGCCGCACAGTGGGATAGTTACCCAATCGGGCCGGTGCCGCGCCTCGTAGCAGATCTCGTAGGCCGCTTTCTCGATCAGCGCGGCCTGCACCAGCGCCTGTTCGCGTTCCGGCTGCAACTGCAGCTCAGGGGCGGCGGCCGCATGGTAGCCCTGCATGAAAGCCTGCGTGGCACGCGACCGGAAATGGGCCAACAGGCTGCTGCGGCGATCTTGCAGGCTGTCGGCGGGCGGGCCGCCACCGTCTTCGGGCGCGGCGGCGACGGCGCCATGAGGTTCGCTGCGGCTGACGGTGGCCGTGGCGTAATCGAATGAACGCAGCATGCCCGCCACGTCTTTCAATGGGCAGGTCTTGGCGCGGCGCTCGGAAAGCGGCCGGGCCGGCTCGCCCTCGAAATCGATCAGGTAGGCATCGGTCTGGGCCAGCAATACCTGGCCCAGATGAAAGTCGCCATGAATGCGCAAGTGCGTGGCGCCGATCCCGGCCTGGGACAGGACAACGATCTGCCGGGCCAGCCGGTCACGATGCTCGCGCAGCCAGGCGGCGCACGCCTGGGTGGTGGGGTCCAGTGCGGTAGCCATGCCTTGCAGCACGACCAGGGCGCGATCCAGCATCGCTGTGATCTCGTCGGCGCGGCCTTGGGCATCTTCGGTGCCGGCGACCTCGGGCGCGAAGGCCGGGTCTTC
>DASPIV010000406.1:0-6981 GCA_035628955.1 Bordetella sp. | reverse complement strand
AGCCACAAGAGAATGGATCGCATGAGATCTCCTTGGTTAGAGTCGTCGGTGGCGCCGGAAAACAAAGGGCGCGGCAGGCTTCCAGCCTGCATCGTGCCGGGGCATGGCAGCCCCAGGACGAGCAGCGCGTGCGCCCGGGTTGCGCGCGCGGGCGACGATCCGGTCGGCAGCGGCGCTTACCGCGAGTTTTCCTGGATCTTTTCCCCGCCGCGTTCGATGTCTTCGCCCGCGCCATGCATGGTGTTGCAACCCGCCGTCACGCTGGCGGCGAACAGGGCCACGACCAGGATCCATTTCTTGCCGTTCATAGGGTTCTCCTTGATGAGATCCACAGCCTTGCCTGCCGTGGAGAATTCGAGGTGCCGTGGTACGAGAACTGCCGGGCACATTTGCCCGGGCATTTCGTGCAGGCTGGGGACACTACTTGTCGTCGAGGGCGTCGCGCGCGTCATCCTTGGCTTCGCCAATGTTGCGCTGGACTTTGCCGACCGTTTTCTCGGCCTTGCCTTCAACTTCAGTCTGTCGATCGCCCACGATCTTGCCGGCCGCCTCTTTGACGGTGCCCTTTACTTCCTTGGTAGTACCTTTGACGCGATCGTTGTCCATGATCGTCTCCTTACAGCTGGATTTATAGGCTGCCGGGGTGTTTTGGACCCGCGGCGCAGATCGGATAGCAAGCGCCGTGCCTGAACGGTCATCCGGCCGAAGGCTGTGCGATCAATTTGATCCGTCGATGAGCGTCCCAGCCCCTACTTGCACGCGTCGTGGCCGTCCGGCGCCTGGCGGGCGCGGCCTAAAAAGAGCCACTGCTGCCTGCCCACGGCGCTGCCCTGCGCCGCCGAGCGACGTGCCCAGGTGGCGGCTTCGCAACGGTCGGCCGCGATGTGCCGGCCATACAGGACAGGGCCGGCCAGCAGCACGTGCACCAGCATTTCCTGGGCGCCCAGGTGCTCGGCGTTGCCGGCCTGGCGCAGCAGGACGAGCATGCGTTCGTAGTCGGCCTCGGTCTGGGCTTCCAGGGCCAGTTGATACACCTGGCCGGGCGATAGCCAGGACGCGGGGTTGTCAGCCCGCGCGTCCAGCGCCAGCATGCCCAGGCCGCACAAGCATGCGGCGGCCAATGGGCGGCGCCACGCGCGCGCAGTCGGGAATAAGGGCAAAGCGGGGCAAGAGGGGCGTGTCATGGCGCTTTCCTGGGAAGGGTCCGGGTGGCGCCATGATGGCTCGCACGCCTGCCGCCGCACTAGCTGGAATTTCCTCAGGCGTTCTCAGGCGCGGCCGAAGCCTGGCGGCGCCAGTGCCCGGGCGTCATCCCCATCCAGTGCGTGAAGACGCGCCGGAAGGCGGATAGCGATTGATAGCCGACGAGCTCGGCGACGGCTTCGGTGGTGACCGCCGGTTTCTTCAGCTCGTTGGCCGCCAGGCTCATGCGGATATCGGTCAGCAAGTCGAAGGCGGAGCGCCCCAGCCGGTCTTCGAAATGCCGCATGAAGGTCGAACGCGACATGCTGCACAGCGCGGCCAGCTCGGGCAGCGTCCAGGGCCGGGCGGGTTCGCCCAGCATGGCCAACAGCGCCGGGGCCAACCGGGGATGGCCGGCCAGCGCCAGTAGGCCGGCGGGTGCCTGGTCAGATTCGCTGGCGGCCCGCACGACCAGTGCAAACAGCGCCGAAGACAAGGCGTTCAGCATGGCGTGTCCGCCCAGCCTGTCGCCGGACGATTCCACGCGCATCAAGTCCATCAGCCGGCCCAGGTGCGAAGACGCGGAAAGGCCGGCATCGGCGTGGTCGTCGGTGGCTCGCACCACCAGGGTGGAAGGCAGGTAGGCGCGCACCAACCGGTCGTGCGGGGGGGCAATGAAGAAGCGCCCGCACAGCATGTCCAGGCGTTCGCCCGGGCCGCCGTTCTCGCTGAACAGCAGATTGAAGCCCTGGCGCTGCGTGGCCAGGGCCGGCCTGTTGCCACTGCCGTCGTGCAGTACATGGGCCGAGCCGTGCGCCAGCAACACCACATCGCCGCTGCCCAATTCGCGCACCGACTTGTCCTGCGGGTTTTCAAGTATGGCCCGTCCTCGCAGCACGACGTGGTAGGGAATCTCTTGCGCAGCCGACTGGGCATACGCCACCTGCCAAGGCGCGCCATAAGCGCAACGGATCTCCAGTTGGCCGGAGACCGTGATGATGTTGAGCAGGCGGCTCAGCCAGTCTAGCGAGGAAGGCATGGGGGTGGGTTGTGGTTGAAACTATTGAGCATTTATATGGATTTTATAAGACTTATCGAGATCATTCCTGGCCTCTACAGTACGACCTACCGAATCATCGGTTCTTTCAAACCACCTAAGGAGTTACACCATGAGCCGTATCGCTATCCCCGCCCTGTCGACTGCCACCGGCGCCAGCGCCGAAGTCTATGACCAAGTGCGCAAGATCGCCGGTGGCAGCGTGCCCAATCTGTTTGCCGCGCTGGGTCATCTGGCGCCCGCGCAGTTGGCCGCCGTATTGAACGCCGAAGGCGCAATCGCCGCGGGTACTCTTAGCAAGCAAGACCTGGAAACCATCAAGCTGGCCGTCAGTGCGCAAACCGGCTGCGATTACTGCGTGGCGGCTCACGCGCTGTTGGGCAAGCTGGCGGGCCTGCCGGCCGATGCGCTGCGCGCGATCCGTACGGGCCAGTTGACGGGCGATGCCAAGCGCGATGCGCTGCTGCATTTTGTGCGGAACCTGGTACGTACCAGCGGCACGATCGCTCAGGAGGAATTCGACGCGATCCGCGCCGCCGGTTATACCGATGGACAACTGGCCGAGATTTCCCTGGTGATCGCGCTGGTGATCTTCACCAACACCTTCAATCGCATCAACGACACCGATGTCGACTTTCCGCCGGTGCACTAAGCAGCCCTGCCGGGCGGCCGGGCAGCCCGGCGGCCCGGCCGCCCGACGGGGCCGTCCGGCGCAGTGATTTCCAAGGATTTCCGCCATGAGCGCGCACAGTTTTGAATTCGATGGACCGCGGGGTTACCGGCTATCGGGCCGGCTGGAAATTCCCGACGCCAACCCGCCTGCCGGATGGGCCATCCTGGCCCACTGCTTTACCTGCGGCAAGGACAGCCTGGCGGCGACGCGCCTGGCGCGGGCGCTGGCCACGCGCGGCATAGGTGTGCTGCGTTTCGATTTTGCCGGCCTGGGCGGCAGCGGCGGCAGCTTCGCCGACGCCACTTTTGCGGCCGACGTCGAAGACCTGATCGCCGCGGGCCGGGCCATGGCCGAAGACGGCAAGCCACCCGCGATTCTCATCGGCCATAGTCTGGGCGGTGCGGCCAGCCTGGCGGCGGCCGGAGACATGCCGGGCATACGCGCGGTGGCGACCATCGGCGCCCCGTTCGACGTGGCGCACGTGCTGCACCAGTTCGATCCAGCCAGCCTGCAGGCCATCGACGCCGAAGGCCAGGCCGAGGTATTGCTGGCCGGACGGCCTTTCGTGGTGCGCAAGAGTTTCGTGGCGGACCTGGCGCGGCACGATCTGGGCGCGCGCATCGCACAACTGCGGATGCCGTTGCTGGTGTTGCATTCGCCGCGCGACACGACAGTGGGGATAGACAACGCCGGCCGCATCTTTGCCGCCGCCAAGCATCCCAAGAGCTTTATCTCGCTGGATGATGCCGATCATCTGCTGACCCGCCGCGCCGATGCTGACTATGCGGCCGCCATGATTTCGACCTGGGCCAGCCGCTTCTTGTCTAGAGCGTAGGGCTTATTTTTGCTTGACCAGATCCGATAGCGCGTCGCCCAACCCGCGTACCGCGCTGCCCACGCCTTCGGCCACGCCCTTGGCGCTGACGCCGATGGCCTTGGCCAGGCCGCCGGCCAGCCGCATGGAAATGCTGTCGTCCAATGAGAACTTGGGGTCGTCCAGATTGCCGGTCAGGGTGAAATCGAACGCGACATTTCCGTTGCGGTCTTCCAGGGCGGCGATAACTGCCTTGCGCGGCAGCGACAGCAGGTGGTCGCCGCTATCGCCGAACTTCAGATTGTGCAGTTCAAGATGGCCGGTGGCGTTCAATTGGCGCTGCGCGATGCGGGTCCGCATGTCCAGGTCGACGACGCCGCCGGCCAGTACCGCGGCCGAGCCGTGGTACAGATAGGGGGCCAGCACAGGAACCTCGACCCGCGCCAGGCGAGTGTGGACATCGGCATCGCCGCTGGCCGCGGCCAGCCAGCCGTCGACCGCGATGGTGCCGCTTTGCGGCTTGCCCACGGTACGGCCGGATACCTTGAGCGCCGTGTGCTCGGTGCGCTTGGGAAAATGCAGCGGCCCGACTTGCGCCTGCACCTGGTCTAACGTAATGCGGTGCGGTGGCTGGGAGACGACCGTATCGTAATAATCGAGCTGGCCGTCCTGCAGGATGGCGGTGCCGATTTCAGTTTCCCATTGTCCAGAGGGGTCTTTGCCTTCGTTGGCGCTTTGCTGCCGCTTCGCGCGCGCGCGGGATGCCAGGGTCGGCAGCAGTTGGATGCCTTCAGCGGAGCGGCGCACCGATAGATAGTAGTTTTCGATAGTCAGGCTATCGATCACTAGGCGACGCGCCATCAGGCTGCGCCAGTCGGCAGTGAAAACGATGCGCTTGGCGCGCAGTGTCTGTTTTGCCGGCCAGCCCTCAGGGGCGCCGATCACGACCTCGTGCAGCACGACTTCGGCCAGGCCGACATCGATGCGCTCGGCCTGGCCGGCAGGCCCCAGCAGTTCCACGATGCGGGCCTCGACCCGCCGCGCCGCGAGATGGGTGGCCAGGGCCGCGGCTGCCAGCAACGCCAGCAGGCAGGCTGACGCGATCAGCAGACGTTTTTTCGTGCGTGGTTCCATAGGTGGCGCCTTCTTCGGTTTTCAGTCCGCGCCGCGATCGCCGCGGGGCTTTTGCGGTGCACGGGCCATATTACATGGCGGCCTGGCGCGCATTGATACCCCTACGACACCGGTACGGATGGCGGCGGGGTTCGCGGCTATCGGTACCAGCGTGCCGGCCGGCCCATAGCCGATATTTTGTTGTGGCAAAAGAAATAGTGTTGGTTATTTTGGCCGGATTATTTATTTTTCGGCCCGGCGCATAGTAGAGGCCATGCTGCCCACGCTGGGCGGCGAACCCAACGATCCTACCGGAGACCTGCATGAGCACCCAGCATTCCGTGGCCCTGGTGACGGGCGCCTCGCGCGGCATAGGCGCAGCCATCGCCCGCCGCCTGGCAAGCGATGGTTTTACCGTCATCGTCAACTATTCCGGCCGCGCCGGCGAGGCGGAAGCCCTGGTCCAGGAAATCGAGCGCAAAGGCGGCCAGGCAATTGCTGCGCAGGCCGACGTCAGTGACGCCGCCGCCGTGGCGCGCATGTTCGACGCCGCCGAAGCGGCCTGCGGCGGTGTCGACGTCCTGGTCAACAATGCCGGCATCATGCGGCTGGCCAGGCTGGCCGACAGCGACGACGCACTGTTCGACAGCCAGGTCGCGGTGAACCTGAAAGGCACCTTCAATACGCTGCGCGAGGCCGCGCACCGCCTGCGCGATGGCGGCCGCATCATCAACATGTCGTCCAGCGTGGTGGGCCTGTACCAGCCGGCTTACGCGGTATACGCCGCCACCAAGGCCGGCGTCGAGGCCATGACCCATATCCTGGCCCAGGAACTGCGTGGCCGCCGCGTCACGGTCAACACCGTGGCGCCCGGTCCCACGGCCACGTCCCTGTTCCTGGACGGCAAGCCGCAAGAAGTGGTGGAGCACCTGGCCAGGCTGGCACCGCTGGAACGCCTGGGCCAGCCCGAAGATATCGCCAACACGGTGGCGTTCCTGGCCGGCCCGGATGGCGCCTGGATCAACGGCCAGACTTTGCGCGCCAACGGCGGCATTATCTGATTGGCGGGCCGGCCCAGGGTGCGCGTCGCAGGGCTGCCGCGGTGGCGGTGGCCAGCAGCGCGGCCAGGGCCACGATCAGCGCGGCCGCCTGCCAGCCATAGACATCGATGGCCCGGCCCACCGCCACGGGGCCGACGATCTGGCCCAGGTTGTTGCCTTGCATGACCAGGCCCAGAACGACCGGTGTCAGGCTGGCTGCCGGCGCCACCAACGGCGCGCCGGACAGTAGCGCGGCCGGAATCAAGCCGCCCACGGCCGAGAATGCGACACACAGCAGGAAGGTGCCGGTGTCCGGCAGCACCGGCAAAAAGATGCCCAGCCCAGCCGCGCCCATGGTCAGGCTGGCGGCGCCCAGCAGCACAGGCCGCGTCATGCCGCGCGACAGCAGATAGCCTGCCGCCAGGTTGCCCACGATGTTGGCGGCGGATGCCAGGGCGCTCAGCAGCCCGGCAGTATGCAGGGTGACTTCCATGCGTTCCATCAGCAGCACCGGCAGGAAGCTGAACAAGGCAAAGAACATCAAGCTGTAGAAGGCGAAGGCGGCCGCCAGCAATACCGGGCTGCGCGCCCGGATGACGCGGGCGGCATCGCGGCGCATGGCGTGCCAGTCCCAGGGCGTGCGGGCGCCGCTGCCCGGCACGGCGAACCATACCGCCAACACGGCGAACAGGGCCAGCGCACAGCTGGCCCACCAGATGGATCGCCAGCCATCGAACAGCGGCCCGGCCACCATGGCGATCGCCATGCCGGCCGGCATGAAGCAGCTCCATAGCGAAAATGCAGTATTGCGATCGTTTTGGTGCACCACGTCGTGCCGTTGCAGCACCGAGGGCGCCGCCACCGTAATAGACAGAAAGCCCGCGCCTTCGAGCACGCGCGAGGCCAGCAGCCAGGAATAGGCCGGGCTTGCCGCGCCGAGCGCGGCGCCGGCGGCCGTGGCGAGCAGCCCCGCGGCCAGCACGCGGCGGCTGCCGAAGTTGCCGATCACCGCGCCGGCCGGTATGCCTCCGACCACCCCCAGCAAGGCAAAAATACCTGTCAACCAGCCCAGCGCATCCAGGTTCAAGCCCAGGCTGGACTG
>DASPIV010000405.1:0-4900 GCA_035628955.1 Bordetella sp. | reverse complement strand
GCAAACCCGGATGGCGGGCCCGCCGCACGATGCCGGCATAACCGGCTTCCAGTTGGTCGAACAGCGGCTGCACCAGGGCGTGCAGCGCCGCGCCGTGTTCGTTCAGGCGCAAGCCGTTGCCCTGTTTGTCGAACAACGCGGTGCCGGCATGGTCTTGCAGCAGATGCAGTTGCCGGCTGACGGCACCGTGGGTGCGGTGCAGTTCCCGTGCGGCGGCCGTGACCGAGCCGGTGCGCGCAATGGCTTCGAAAACCTTCAGGGCGGACAAGGGCGGCAGGGATCGCATAAACGGCAGTATGTCAGTAAAACTGGCGAACAAAGCAGAATAACTCGATATCGCACTCGGCCCGCCTTGTTTAGCATGCTTGGCATTCCCATCGACTTTCAAGCGCAGGCACGCACATGGATCAGCAGCAATGGAACGCCGTAGACAGCTACTTTGAAGACGTACTGCACCTGAACGATGCAGCCCTGCAGCACGCGCGGGACCGTACGCGCCAAGCCGGCCTGCCGGCCCATGAGGTCGCCCCCAACCAGGGGCGCTTATTGCAGATTTTTGCACAGATGGCGCGCGCCCGCCGCATTCTGGAAATCGGCACCCTGGGCGGCTACAGCACCATCTGGCTGGCGCGCGCGCTGCCGCCCGGCGGCTACCTGCTGACGCTGGAACGCGACCCCGCCAGCGCCCAGGTAGCCCAGCGGAACCTGGCCGCGGCCGGCTTGGCGGCCTGCACTGAAATCATCGTGGGCGACGCGCGCGACACCTTGCAGCGCCTGGTTGACGAGCGGGCACCCGCGTTCGACCTGATCTTCCTGGACGCCGACAAGGCCGACAATCCGCAGTACCTTGCCGGCGCGCTCGCGCTGGCGCGCGACGGCACGGTGATCGTGGGCGACAACATCATCCGCGGCGGACGCATTGCCCGCCCGGATGCGGCCGACGCGCCCGACGTGCGCGGCGCCCGCCGCTTCCTGGAGGCCCTGGGCCAGGACCTGCGCCTGACCGCAACCGCCATCCAGACCGTGGGCACCAAGGGCTGGGACGGCTTTTCGCTGGCAGTGGTGTCGCGCTGAAAAGCGGCGTGATACGCCGGCACGGCGCGCCGATGCTCAGTCGCGATTCTGCCCGGGCCGGAAGTCCAGCGCTTTCATCGCGGCGCCCATGACCTGCGGCTTGTAGTCATCCCAGGGGGTGTTGCCCACATCCAGGCGCGTATGTACATTGGCCACTGTCCAATGGTCGCTGCAGTCGAGCTGGCCCAGTTCATCCCAGGCCAAAGGCACGGAAATGCCCATGCCCGGCCGCGCGCGGGCCGACCAGGCCGCCACCGTGGTGGCGCCGAAACCATTGCGCAGATAGTCGGCAAAGATCTTCCCGACCCGGTTCTTGGGTCCGCTCTTGGCCACGAACAACTGCGGCACTGTCCTGGCCAGGTGCCGCACGATAGCCTGCGAAAAGTCCTTCACCACATCCCAGTCGTACTGCCTGCGCAAGGGCACCACCACATGCAGCCCCTTGCCGCCGCTCGTCTTCAGCCATGCCTGCAGCCCCAGCTCGCGCAGCAGTACGTGCACCAGTTCCGCCGCCTGGCGCACAGCCGGCCATTTCACGCCTTCGCCCGGGTCCAGGTCGAACAGCATGCGGTCGGGCTTGCCGATAGCGGTCTTGACGGCATTCCAGGTGTGGAACTCGACCACGTTCATTTGCGCGGCCGACATGATGCCCTGCAAGGTGGCCACTTCCGCCAACGGCGGATGCTTGGGATACAGGCGCTGCGGCAAGGACTTGATGCCCGGCATGGCGGCCGTTTCGGGATGCTTCTGGAAGAACAGCTCGCCTTTGATGCCGGCCGGCGCGCGCACGAACGACACCGGCCGGCCGCGCAGGTGGTCCAGCAGCAGCGGCGCCACCAGGCCGTAGTAGCGGGCCAGGTCCAGCTTGGTCAACCCGGTACTGGGGTCGATGATGCGCTCGGGATGCGTAAGCCTGGCCGCGCGCACGGCTCCCTTGGCCTTGGCTGTCTTGCCTGCGGGCCGCGCCTGGCCAGGCTCGGCTCCGGTGGCATGCTGCCGGCCTGGCGGCGAGCCGCTGGGTCTTGCCGCGGTATCGGTCTCGATATCGCGCGCCGCCACCGGGGTCTCGCGCCCGATATCGCGCGGCGGCTTATCGCTGCGCAGCCCGCGGAACGTGGCCTGCCGCACGTGGCCGGAAGCCGTCCATTCGGCAAAAGACACCTCGGCGATGAGCACGGGCTTGACCCAGTGCGCGACGCCGGGCACCTTGGCCTTGTTGTCCAATGGACTCTCGGCGGCCCCCAGGGCCTTCAACTGCCTCGCCAGCGATTCCAGTCCTTGCGTATCGAAGCCGGTGCCGACTTTGCCGGCATAGCGCAGCTTGCCATCCTGGTCATGTACCGCCAGCAGCAGCGCACCGAATCCCGCGCGCGAGCCTTGCGGCGAGGTATATCCCACGATCACGAATTCCTGGCGCAGAGAACATTTCAGCTTAATCCAGGTCTCGCTGCGCCGCGAGGCATACGACGCGTCGCGACGCTTGCCTATGATGCCTTCCAGCCCCATCTTGCAGGCCGAGGCCACCAGTTGGGCCGGCGTAGCGTCCAGCGTTTCGCTGAACCGCACGGCATTCTTCAATTGAGCGGCATGGGCGGCCACCAGTTGGCGCAGCCAGCTGCGCCGCGCATGCAGGGGTTCGCTGCGCACATCGCGCCCCGCCACGTACGGCATGTCGAACACGTAGTACACGATATTGTCGGTGCGCTCGCTTTCGAACGCGTTCTGCAGGGCCTGGAAACTGGGTGCGCCGTTATCGGCCAGCACCACGATCTCGCCATCGATCCATGCCGACGGCACATTCACCTGAGCCAGGGCCTTGGCCAGGTGCGGCAGCCGGGCACTCCAGTCGTGGCCGTTCCGGGTGTACAGCCGCGCCTCGCCGTCTTCCAGGCGCGCCACGATGCGATACCCGTCGTACTTCACTTCATAGAGCCAGTCGTCGCCCTGTGGCGGCCTGTCGACCAAAGTCGCCAGTTGCGGCTTGAGCTGCGCGGGTAATTCGGCGGGTTTGCCGGGCACGCTGTCTTCGGTGTCCTGATCGGCAGGGGCCGCGGCGGCCGCCTGCTGCTTCGGCGCCGCCTTGCGCTGCTTGCGCAAGGGCACGACGCTATCGGGCATTTCGTCCACCACCGAGAACTCGTCCTCGTCGCGCGCGTGGTCGTCGCGGTCTTTGATCAGCAGCCAGGGCGGCTGCTTCTCGCTTTCCCTGCCCTTCATGCGTATCAGCGCCCAGCGCCCATGCATCTTGGCGCCCCGCAGATCAAACTTCAGGTGGCCTTCCCGATAGCCCTTGCGCGCGTCACCCACCGGTGTCCAGGTGCCTTCGTCCCAGATGATCACCTTGCCGGCGCCATACTGGCCCTTGGGTATCTCACCCTCGAACTGGTTGTACGCAATGGGATGGTCTTCGACTTGCACTGCCATGCGCTTGACCGACGGATCGTAGCAAGGCCCCTTGGGCACGGCCCAGCTCTTCATGGCGCCGTCGAGTTCCAGCCTGAAGTCATAGTGCAGCCGGCTGGCCCAGTGTTTCTGGATGACGAAGGCACGTGCCGTATCGTTGGCCGTACCGCCGGCGGCCGGTTCAGGGGTGCGCTTGAAATCGCGCTTTTCACGGTAGCGCTTGAGCGTATCTGCCATCGTCATGCCGCCTTGCGCGCGCTGCCCGACTTGCCGGTCTTGCCCGGGGCCTTCTTGGCGGCGCGTTTACGCGGCGCGGCCTTCTTGGCCGATTTGGCGCTGGTCTTGCGGGGGCGTGGGGCTGCTTTCCTGGCCCCGCCCTTCAGGCTGCGCTGCAGCAGTTCGGTCAGGTCGATGACATTGTCGGCATAGGCCGGCGCCTCTTCCTGGGGTTCGATCACCGTCTTGGTCTTGCCGGCGCGGGCCTTTTTTTCCACCAGGTCCATCACGGTCTCGCGGAACTCGTCCTTGAAATCATTCGGATCCCATGCGCCCGACATATCTTCCACCAGCATCTTGGCCATTTTCAGCTCGCTGGCACTGGGCGCCATGTTCTTTGCATGCGACGAAGGCAAGTCGAGCCCTTTCATGGACTTGACCTCTTCGCCCCAGCGCATCAGGTTCAACACCAGCGCGTCGCCGGACGGGATAAGCGCGGCCAGATGCTGCTTGGTCTGAATCACCACCTTGGCAATGCCGATCTTGCCGGTCTTGGCCAGCGTATCGCGCAGCAACGCATACACCTTGTGGCCACGGTTGATCGGCTCGATGTAGTACGGCCGTTCCAGATACACGAACGAAACCTCGGCCGCGTCCACGAATCGCTGGATCTCGATGGTCTGCGTGGTGCGCGGATACGCGTCGGCAATTTCGTCGGGAGAGATGATGACGTACTCGCCGTCTTCGTATTCGACGCCCTTGACGATGTTGTCGCGGTCGATTTCCTTGCCGGTGCGCTTGTTGATGCGCTTGTAGCCCACCGGGTCCATGGTCCGCTTGTCCAGCCAGTCGAAATTCACGCTCGAGTCCGTAGTGGCGGTATGCAGGCCCACCGGAATGTGGACCAGCCCGAACGAGATCGCGCCTTTCCAGATTGTCCTAGTCGCCATGATTCACCTTTTCCTGTACGAGCGGCCGGCAAGGTGGGGCCCGCCGGCCTGGACTCGACGCAATTATCGTGCCTGGGCGTTCTACACTATGTTCCTTGACACTACCCATCGCCCGCCGGCGCGAGTGCGGTGCAGCCAGCCCGCGCCGCTACGCCTATAAGGATGAGCATGCCATGCACGCCAGATTGAAAACCTTTGTCGACGCCGTGGGCCAGGCGATCGATACCGGCCATGCCGAAGCGGATGTCCTGAGCGCG
>DASPIV010000404.1:0-5679 GCA_035628955.1 Bordetella sp. | reverse complement strand
GCGTGCGGTCGAGATTGCGTCCCGGATGGCGCAGGGTGCGCCTGCCGCACAGCGCTGGACAAAGATGATGCTGAACCACTGGATCAAACAAGCCCAGCCGATTTTCGACGCATCGCTCGCACTGGAATTCACCGGATTTGCGGGGCCGGAAGGTATCGAGGGGATTGACGCGTTCCTTGAGAAGCGCAGCCCCAACTTCGACCCTGATTGTCCCTTCTGACATCCCGCCAAAAACGTAGCCAGGCCGCCGCAACTGACCGCACGCCCATACAGGGCGAGATCGGCGGCTGGGCGGGTGACGACCCGCCCAGCCGCCCCACCAGGTACGAGACTATATTTGGCGCAGCAGCTGGCCGTAGCCATTGATGGGATGCGTTTCCCCAAGCATCCGCAATGCGGCCCATATACTGACTTGCGTGGTGGACAGCACTGGTTTTCCGAGTTCCTGCTCCAGTTGTTCCAGTATGTCCATGGTCTTCCAATTGGTGCATGCCAGAACGATCGCCTGCGCCTGCGGGCTGTCGATCTCGCGAGCCAGCTCGAGCGCACTTGTCCCATCCAGCCGTCCGACAACCAGATTGTCAACCAAGCCCAGCCCCTTGGTGCGCACGACCTCGAAGCCGTTGGCCTCGAGGAAGCCCCTTGCGATACTGTTCACATGGTCATCATAAGCCGCCCCCAATGCCACTCGCGAAATACCCAGGTCCTTAAGGGCGTTGACCAGGGCCGTCGAGGTCGTGGTAGCCGGTTTACCCGAGGCCAGCTCTATGCGCCGCGTAATCTCGACGTCGTAGCCCCGGCCTTTGAGAAAACTGGGCGCCGTCGCTCCCAGTACCAGTACATCCACATCGGCACTGGCCAGGTTGCGCGCCTGCGCTTCGATATCGCCCACTATATTCTCGATGGAATCCGTCGCAATCTGTGTCAGATACAGCCGGGCCGCATGTAGCGTGACGTGTTGCGGCAGCACCCGATAGAACTCCGGCTCAATGGTGGTGTTTGAGGAAGGCACAAACAAACCGATTCTGCTCATGTCGATGACTCACTGGGGGGGTTGGAATTAAAAGGCACTGCGGGTGAGCGCGCCGCGTTGCGGCCGGCAATCCGGCCGGATACGAAGGCCCAGCCCAGGTGATGCCCATGGCCTTCGAGCAGCAGGCCGCCCTGGCCTGCCGAGCCTGCCGCGTACAAGCCGGGAATAGGGTTTCCGTCGGCACTCAGCACCTCGAGCCGTTCGCTCACCGACAGGCCTCCATCGGTAAACACGACATAGCTTTTGACCGGACCGAGCGCGTAGTACGGCCCCGATCCCAGTGCTGGCCGGGTCCCTCTATCCGTTGATTTGTTGTATTGGTCAACGGTGTCGCGCAAGGCCTGAGCCGGCATCCCGATACGCTCGGCAAGTTCCTGAAATGAACTGGCCCTGTGGAAAATGTCTGGCCGATTGCGCTGGTAATCCTTCATATATGCATAGGCCACGCCGGGCGCGGTCGATATGAAATACGGCCATTCCCTGAACTTGTCCGCAATCGCTCCGTCCATGACGATCCATGCGACTTTGTCCGGCTGAAGAGCCACATCCGCGGCGGGGTTGCCGAGTTCGTTGGTGAAGCGCTGGCCCAGCTTGTTGATCAAAAGCGCTCCCTGCCGCATCAGGTCGGCGGATGGACCCAGCGCGGTGGTCAGGAAGCTCATCAAGAAGGGGCGTAATATGGCTTGCGGGAAATGCCTCATCGACCAGGCGATCAAACGGGCAATGATTCGAGACGGGGGCAAGCGTTGAACCAGATTGCGGCCCGACGGGGGAATGAACCGCATGATCGGGCCGCGGACGATATCTCCATTGATCACACGCGCGCCGATGGCAAGCGCCATCCTGTGGCCATCGCCTGTAGCGGTAGGGTTCACCGGCTCTACCGGCACAACCGATGCCGAGGCCAGACTGCCTTTGAGGTCCTCCGCGCCGCTGTAGTCGCCCGTAGCCAGAACCACGCCATGCCTGGCGACAAACCGCAACGCCTGGCCGTCGGGCCCCGTGGCTTGCACACCCAGCACGCGGCCTTGCTCGACAATAAAACCACGGGATGCGGTCCGCACCAATATCTCCGCACCCAAGGCCCTGCAGTGACGGGCCAGGTGATAGGCAAACGCTCTTGAGTTGGGCACGACGTTGTGCATGCGTGCCACGCGATGGGGCGGCTCTTCCTGGGGGCCGACAAATACGACGCCCAGATCCATCAACCACTGCAGCATCTCGCTGCTGTTGTCGGCCAGTATCCGCCGCAGGGCCAGATTATCGCGGGATACGAGGCCCCCGGCATGCAGCGCGAGATCCTCGAAATGAGCATCGGCACTGTCCTGGATACCGGCCATTCGCTGGTGCGGCGTGTTGGCGGCTGTTACGGACCCCACAGACCACGATGTCGACCCGCCCGGCTGTGGGTTCTTCTCCAGGATCACCACATGCCGGCCGGCTTTGGCGGCCTCGTAGGCCGCCGCCAGGCCCGCTCCACCGGCCCCGATGACCAGGACATCCGTAACTGTTTCCGCGATTCGCACACTGAGTTCCTTGCAGTGGTATGTAGCAAGACCTGTCGTCTTGCTGCCACCGAGGTCCGAAGATGACCCTGCCAGTGTGCGCGGTTCTACCGCAAGCGGCAATTTAGGAATGGCAAAGCACCGCTTTGGAATTCCTAAACTGCCGCCTGTGCAACGCCCTGCTCTTTGTCAGTCGCTCTGCAGAATGAAGTCGATGAGCTCGCGCGCGAACACAGGCAGCTCAGCTTGCTTGCGAACGCAAATCCGCAACTCACGCGTTGCCCACTCATCGAGCAACTGAACAATTGAAATACGGGCCAGCTTCGCGTGGCGGCGGGCCGCCATCTCGGGAAGCACGCCGATGCCGACACCCGCCTCGACCATGCGGCACATGGCGTCGTAACTGCAGACATGAATGCGTTGATGCATGGCACGCCCCAGCAGCTTGACCTCTTGTTGCAGGTACGAGTAAGAGGCGCTGCGTGAGTCGAGGCTGATGAACTCGTATTCGAGCGCATCGGCGAAATGTATCGACTGCGCCTGGGCCAGCGGATGATTCTGCGGCGCCACGATGACCATCTGGTCTTTCTTGTAGGGCAAGGTTTCCAGCCCGTCGGCACGGACACGCGCCGAAATGACGCCGATATCGGCAACCCCTTCCAGCACGGCCTGCACAATCTCGGCGCTTAGCCGTTCTTGCAAGTCGATGGTGATGGCAGAGTGAATCTCGAAGAACCTGGCCAGCACCTCGGGTAAAAACTCGCATATTGCCGTGGCGTTGGCGAACAGGCGCACATGGCCACGTATGCCTTTTGAAAAAGGCTGTATTTCGCTCTGGAGCGATTCCACTTCATCGAGCATGCGTAGCGCATGCTCCAGAAGGACCTCGCCCGCGCGAGTGGGCGATACGCCTCGCTTGTTGCGGTAGAGAAGCTGCGCGCCCAGTCTTTCTTCCAGGCTCTTGATACGCAGGCTGGCCGCGGCTACCGACAGAAACGACTTCTCGGCGCCTTTGGTGAGGCTTTGGCTTTCCGCCACCATCACAAAAAGCCTGAGATCAACCAAGTCGAAACGCGGGATGTTCACCATTACCGTATTTGCCAGCCTGAGGAGAGTCGTCGCGATAAGTCGTACTGACCAATAATGATCAAAACACTATCGCTCCCTCGCGATGCGACCATGGGCAACAGTATAAGCCCGCGCTTGCCCCCTGGGCGAGCGGGCCCGATCTGATAGTGCGTCAGTCCAGTACCGGGCCAGTGTCACGCGGCGTGCATACCGTGGGTCAGGCCGTAGGCGCCAATACTGCATTTCTCCGCATCATGTGATTGTCCTTCGAGCGAATAGGCGGTCTTCAGAATTTCGCCGGTCATGGAATGATTCTCTGGGAACGATAGAAATCGAAGCTCTGCCGCCACATCTGCATGGTGTCGACCTTCTGCGCAAACCCATATTCCCTGGCCTTTTCCATCGAAGAGACGACATCCCATTGCGGTGAAAAAACGTAGTCCGCGTACGGCCATTGGACGACCGTACGCAAATCGGAACTACGTAGACCGTAGCCGGCAATCATGCGGTTCCAGATACCGGCATTGGCGTCCGGATAGGTAGTCAGCGCCGCGGGCTCGTCGATACTCCAATTCATGCCGAAGTAATCGGCAAGCCCGGGCCACAGGGTACTCCACGGCACCGGGTCGTCATTGACTACATTGAATGCCTGGTTGGCGCATTCCGGCTCTGTAATCATCCATTCAATAAACCGTGCAAGCATCGGCAGCCAGGTGAACTGGGTGTTGGCCTCGAAAGCTTGCCGGGTACCCGGAAACCGCAACGGCAGGCCCTGCTCTTTCAGGATTGATGCGTAGATGGCAACCAACAGCGTGATGCTGCGCGGTTCCGTGGCATGCAGGTCGCAGAACGTATGAGGGCGTGAGATGCTCCAGTTCCATGCGCATTCCCGCTGCTGCCGGATCAATAGATCTTGCTGCGGATAGTAGAAAAGCTGCCGGTCGTGGCGCGGCGCATCTTCGCGATAGGGAACAGGACGCGGCCCCAACATGTGCCCATAGTATTTCGTGCCGTGCACCAAGTGGATATGGCTCAGGCCGGGCCGGTCACTGACCGCCGCGAGCAGGTTGCCAAGCATCCGCGGATTGATGTCGACAGACTCTTGCTCGCCTCCGGAATGATCGTAACGGGCGGCGTAGACTACATGGGTAAGCCCGGACAGGCCGGCCAGCTTCTCTCGGCAGTCTGCGGCATCGAGCATATCGACGGCAAGCATGGGGAACTCGCCGCCGCATGGCGGCCTGCGCGACAGGCCAATCAGATCCCAGCCGCTGCGGTCCAGGAAATGACGCGCGACGCAAGCGCCAATTTGCCCCGTCGCGCCAGCAATCAGTACCAGTTTTTGAGCCATGGCGACACCCTATAGTGTGTAGGGCTTGTAGATCGCCACGCCGGCCTGGCGCGCCGGCGCCATGTCAGACCCGGCCGGCACGGTGGCAATTCCACGATAGGGAGTCGACCGGTCCAGTCCTACGGACCTGAGCCAGGAAAAGCCGACACCAGGAAGCGCCAGATCGGGAGCATCTCGATCGACCAGGTACAGAACGTGATCAGCGGGCACATCCGGTACCTCGGCCATGCCCTCGAAGAGATTGCGGCGATAGAACCTTTTGTCGATCAGGGGCAGCCATGCGCCCATACCTCTTATCTTCTGGTAGTACGGGTCTTCGAAAACCGCTGCGGATTCCACTGAATACATGGCGAGCGACGGCGGGTAGCCTGGGCTTTCGGACTTGAAGCGCCGTGCCGCGCGGATGCCATTGACCGTTGCCATGATACGTAGATGCTCCACGTACCATGCGTCCCAATCGGCTTGCCGCGTGCGATCGAGCAATCCGCTTTGACTCATGAAAATCATCGCAAGGCCCCATGACGTAGATAGATGGAAAATTCAGGCAGGCTCGGGCTCAATTGATTTGCAGCCCCGTCCGTTCGACTACCGGCCCCCACTTGTCGAGTTCTTCCTGGATTTTCTTCGAGAAGTCTTCCGGGTTTCCCCCTATGGGTTCGTATCCGACGGCGAGTAAACGCTTGCGCATGTCCGGATCTGACAGCACACGGTTGAAAGCCTGG
>DASPIV010000403.1:0-9871 GCA_035628955.1 Bordetella sp. | reverse complement strand
CCCGGTTGCTGGTCAACAGTGTCCACCCCGCCGCCTGGTGGCGCCAGGCCGACGGCGTGCACCTGCGCTGGGCCGACGCGGCGCTGCTGCATGCGCGGCCCGAGCTGCCGGCGGATGCGCTGGTGGGCGTCTCGGCCCATGACAACACCCAGATCGTGCATGCGCGCGACCTGGGCGCCGACTTCGCGGTGCTGGGGCCGGTGCTTGCAACCCCCTCGCATCCCGGCCAGCCAGCCCTGGGATGGCCGGGCTTCGTCGCGGGCAACCGCGATGCCGGGCTGCCAGTGTATGCCCTGGGAGGCCAATCGGCCGACACCCTGGGCGATGCATGCCGGCATGGCGGACATGGCGTGGCCGGAATACGCGGCATCATCTAGGCGGGCCTGGACGCCGCGCGGACGGGTTCCGCGCGCACCGTTGCGGGCAGCGGGGCTTCGCCCCCGCCCCGCATGAAGAAATGTGCGCTGGCGTCATGGGTACGTAACTTGACGTTTCTACGCTCCTCATTCTCTTACTGAGGGGTGGAAACATGTACGTCTGGAATGATTTGCAGCGCCGCAGGTGCCTCGGTGCGCTCGCCTGCGCGCTACTCGCGCTGGCGGGATGCAGCAACGGATCGAGCGACAGCGACGCCGAAGAGCCCGGCACTTCCGAGCCGGTGCCGGGGCCGCAACCCACGCCGCAAGCGGCGTTGCGCGTCGGGGTGCTGCCCGATACGCAGGGCAGCGATTCCGGGGTGGCCGAACACCCCATGCGCGCCGCGCTCGACAAACTGGCGCAGCAAGACGTGGATGTCGTGCTGATGGCCGGCGACCTGACCGAAAACGGCAGCCGCGCCGAATACGCGCAATGGCGCGCCATTGCCGCCGACTACACCGACCGGATGGTCCTGCTGCCCATCATGGGCAACCACGACAACAAGGGCATAGACCAGGATTACTTCGACACGGTAAGCGACCTGATCCCCGGCGATGCGCAGCACATGGATGGCTCGAAGTACAAGAACTACGCGCTGGTCCGCGAGAACGTGCTGTTCATCAACATCTCGTACGACTGGCTTCCCTTTGCCTACGACTTCGTCCGCGCGCAGATCCAGGCGCACCGCGCCCAGGTGGACCACATTATCCTGATGACGCACAACTCGCTGGTCGGCAACCGCTACGGCATGCTGCGCGAGAAGATCCTGGAAGGCTACCTGTCCGAGCCCTCGGACGTGGCTTTCCGCGACGTCTACGACGATTACCGTGCGCTGTTCGCCGAGAACGATGTCATTTACCTGTCCGGCCACGAACACATGTACGCGCGCAGCCAGATCCGCGACGCCACGCAGCGCCAGTTCACGCAGATCGTGGCCGGCAGCGCCGCCTACAAGGGCTACGAAAACCGCTATGGCGAACACGAACAGGTGCAGAACACGGTCATGCTGAAGGTGGCCGGCGATGCTTCCGGCGCTATCGACACCAACGTTTCCGTCTTCACATTCCAGGACGATGTCCTGGACTACCAGGCGTACTACGTTGCGCATACGGTGTACGCCAACGCCGATGGCCCGAAAGAGCTTGCCAATCCGCAATGGCATTTGTTCGACCGCTTTACCCGCAGCGCCGTCCGCTGCGACAAGATCGTGTACCCGGGCAGCATTCCCGCCAGTGTCCAGAGCTACAACGTCTACGACCCCGGCTACCGCACCAGCGCGTGCGCCTCGCCCGGCGGCCAGAGCGCCCGCATTCTGGATGGCCGCAACGAAGTCTTCAACCGCTACGACACCCGCACGCGCAGCATGGCCGTCGAGCCGGGCGTGACTTTCGCCGCCACCAACCGCGAACTGGAATCGCTGATGTACCGCTACATGTTCATCCGCGACGAAAGCTGGCGTCCCAACCTGAACAACAGCCAGCGCGCCCGCGTGGTCAACGAAGGCACCGCCGACGAAGAAGTCGAAGTGCGCGAGACCACTATCGACCTGAGCAAGCTGGTGTCGCTATCGTGGCGCAAGTCCGCCGGCGGTACCTTGTCCGATGTGCTGGCGGTATCCGGCATCAGCGGCCAGACCGGCATCTACACCGATCCGTATGGCCGCCTGAAGGACATCACGGCCGACGTGGGCCTGGCCGGCAGCTACGGCGACGGCTCGGAACAGGGCAAGGGCCCGGTGGCCCTGCCCATGCAGGCCACGCGCGGGTGGGAGCTCGAACCCGGCGACACGGGCCATGCCTACGTGCTGGAATTCGCGCTGCCACAGAATGCGGACGGCAGTGCCAGCATGCTGGCGCAATGGGACGGCAAGCAATGGGCCGCCTTGACCAGGCCCGAATGCCTCAGCCAGCAGCCGTATCAATCGGCCTACCTGGCCGGCATGCCCTTTGACGTGGCCGGTTCCTGCGCAGGCGGCACCCTGGTGGGTTTCGACGCGAACCGCAAGGCATTCTGGGCCCGGCTGCACGAAGACGGCCAGTTCGCCGTGGTCGCCAGCCGCTAAGGCTGCAATGCCGCAGCCCTGGGCGCGATGCTCGCCGCATCGGTGCCCAGGGCCGCGGCTCGCGCTCCCCTACCCCGTTCGCATTGGCTAAACTGAGGGTAAATACGGATATGAGCCTACGTATAATCGTATACGATTATACGAATTGGAGACGCACATGGATTGGCTGACGCCGCCCGTCAAGACTGACGAATTCGCAGAAATCAAGAACACCTCGCTGGGCAAGCTGGTACGCGACTACCTGCTTGGCCAGATCATGTCGGGGGCGCTGGTACCCGGGCAAGCCTTGCGCGAACCGGAACTGGTGGAACAGATCAAAGTGTCGCGCGTACCGGTGCGCGAGGCGCTGCGCGAACTGGAAAGCATGGGCCTGGTCGTGTCGCGCAAGCATTCGGGGGTCTATATCCGCGAGCTTGCCGAAGACGAAGTCCGCGACCTGTACCAGTTCCGTTCACTGATGGACAACCACGCGGGCCGCGCCGTCAGCGACCTGCCCAAGGCGCAGCGCCTGGCCCTGGTGGACAAGCTGGAATCCTGCACCGCGGCCATGGACCAGGCCATCGACGCGGGCAATACGCAGGCGTACTACAACGCCAACCTGCATTTCCATTGGCTGTTCATCGAAGCAGCGGGCAATCGCGAAATCGCCAAGAGCTACCGCGAAGTCATCCAGAAGCTGCACCTGGCGCGCGTAAAGAACCTGTCCACTGAAGCACACCGCAAGCAGTCCAACACCGAACACAAACAGATAGTGCAAGCGCTGCGGGATGCCTCGTCGATCGCGGGCGCGCATCACTGTGCCGAACTGCTCGCCCACCACGTCATCAACGCGCACAAGCGCCTGGCAGAGATGTAAGCACATGCCCATGGCAGGGATTCGAACCATCGCACCGCCCATCGCCTAGAGAAGGGCGCCTCGCATAGCCCGCTCGCGCAGGCGAGCCGCAGGCCGGCGCCCTTTTGTACCCCACCCGATGTGAAGCCGAGTTCTGGCGCCGATGCGCCAGCCGACTCCGGCTTCGCTCGCGCCAACACCCAATAAAACACACAGGAGAGAAGCATGAAACGCTGGGCAAGCTTGATGGTATGCGCCGCTGTAGGACTGGGATCGCTGAATGCCGCGGCCCAGAACGCCTCGTCGGTACGCATTATCGTTCCCTTCGCCGCGGGGGGTCCCAATGATGTGGTCGCCCGCCTGGCGGCGCAGTACATCGCCGAACCCTTGGGCAAGACCGTCATCGTGGAAAACAAGCCAGGCGCAACCGGGGCCATTGGCAGCCAGTTGGCGGCCGATGCCAAGCCCGACGGCAATACGCTGCTGCTGGCCAGCAGCAGCACCATGATGGCGCCTATCATCCTGAAGTCGGTCCGCTTCGATCCCGTGAAGGACTTTGCGCCCGTCGACCTGATCGCCCTGGACGAGAATCTGCTGGTCGTGCACCCGTCGGTGCCGGCCAGGACCGTCCAGGAATTGATCGAGCTGGCCCGCGCCAAGCCTGGCGAGCTGAACTACTCGACCTCGGGACAAGGCAGCAGCTATCACCTGGGAACCGAACTGTTCAGCTCGCAAACCGGCATACAGATGACGCATGTGCCCTACAAGGGTACGGCTCCCGCGGTGTTCGGCCTGATCGCCGGCGAAGTGCAGGTCCAGTTCCAGGCCGTGTCGCAGGCCAAGCAGCACATCGCGGCCGGCAAGGTGCGTCCGCTGGGCATTGCCAGCAGCACGCGGCACAGCGACTATCCCGACCTGCCCACGATTGCCGAGGCCGCCAATCTGCCCGGCTTCGAGTTCGCAACGTGGATGGGGTTATTCGCCCCGGCCGGTACGCCGGAGGCCGAACTGGCGAAGCTACGCCAAGCCTTGCACAGCGCGGCGCAGAATCCTGCCTTCCAGGCCAGGCTGAAAGAACTGGGCATGCGGCCGGTCAGCCAGGATCCGCAGGCCATCACGGCGCGCATTTCCCAAGACCTGGAAAAATGGGGCACGCTGGTGCAGACCAAAGGCCTGCAGATGCAATAGGCGTACGAGCAGAACATGCCATCGATAACCGGAATGTTGACATTTCAAGAGGCGGCCGCGCGGTTCCGCGACGCCAGCCTCACCCCCCGCGATTACCTGGAACAGGCCATCGCCACCCTCCAGGAACACGAACATCGGGTGCGGGCCTTCGTTTGCCTGGATCTCGAGCGGGCCCGGCAACAGGCCGATGCGGCAACCGAGCGGTATCGCCGCCAGGCGCCGCTTTCGGCGATCGATGGCATGCCGGTCGGCATCAAAGACATCATCGATACGGCCACGCTGCCCACCACCATGGGCAGCGATATCTATCGCGCCTGGCGGCCCGCCGCCGATGCCGAGGCCGTCGAGGCGATCCGCCTGGGCGGCGGCATCATACTGGGCAAGACACATACGACTGAATTCGCCATTGGCCGCGCCACGATCACCACCAATCCGCACGATGCCACCCGCACCCCGGGCGGTTCGTCATCGGGAACGGCGGCGGCCGTTGCCAGCGGGATGATCTGCGCGGGCCTGGGCACACAGACCCAGGGTTCTATCGTGCGGCCGGCCAGCTACTGCGGCGTGGCGGGCTACAAGCCTAGCTGGGGCGTGTTGCCGCTGCGGGGCGTGCATCCGGTATCGGGCAGCCACGACCACCTGGGCGTGATCGCGCAAGACCTCGATACCGCCTGGGCAACCGCGCGCTGCATTACGCAATACCGGCCTACCCAGGCCAGCGTCCAATTGGACACCCGGACGGGTCCGGCACTGGAGCCACGGCCCGCGGGCCGCATGGCGGTGATACGCACGCAAGGCTATGCGGAACTCGATGCCGACGCCTTGCAAGCATTCGACGCCCGGCTGGAAGATTGGCGCCGGCGCGGCGCGTTGCTCGTGGAGCCCGGCGACGACGCGCAACTGGCCGCCTTGTGCCATGAGCTGGACCGGATTCCGGCGCTGTCGCTCGAACTCGTCACCCACGACATGCGCTGGCCTTACTGGAGCTATTGCCAGCACCACCCACAAGCGGTCAGCCAGAAGATCCATGACATGGTCGATGCCGGGCTGAAGATCACCCCGCAGCGCCATGGCGCGGTGTGCGCCATCCGCGATGGCATCCTGGCCCGGCTGGAAGCACTGGCGGCACACTACGACGCCTTCGTGCTGCCGGCCGCCTCGGGCGTGGCGCCGGTGGGCCTGGACAACACCGGCTCGCGCACCTTGCTGGTGTACGCCAGCTTCCTGGGCATCCCCGCGCTCAGCCTGCCAGTGCTGCAGATCGGCCACATGCCGCTGGGGGTGCAAGTGATGGGCGGTCGGTTCAGCGACCACCAACTACTGTGCCATGGCAAGTGGCTGATGTCGCTGTCAGGAATGTAGCGATGCGGCAGTTCAACCCTGAAGCCCGCCGCACTCCCCGCCCCCCCGCAACGACGCTTCAAGAACCAACCGCCCGCATCCTCAAACAACGATCACTGACCCTCTTCGCGAACCTGCCCCTGCCCCTCAGCCGCCAAGCCCTCCCACCCGCCACCCAGCGCGGCGATCAATTGCACGCTGGCGGCCAGGCGGCTGCCCAGCAAAGTGATGGCGCTGCGCTCGCTGTTGAGCGCGCTGGTTTCCAGCACCGCCACGTCCAGGTAGCCGATCAGCCCGGCCTCGTACTGGTTGCGGGCCAGCCGCAGCGACTCGCGCGAGGCCTCCAGGGCGCGGCGCTGCACCACTTGTTCCTGTTGCATCACGCGTAGCTGGATGAGATAGTCTTCGACCTCGCGCAGCGCGCCCAGCACCGTCTGCCGGTACAACGCGGCCTGGCCGTCGTAGGCGGCGCGCGCCTGCTCCAGTTGCGCCTCGCGCGCACCGCCGTCGAAAATCGTCAGCGCCAGGGCCGGGCCCAGCGACCAGAAGCGGGCCGGCGCGGTCAGCCATTGCGCGAATTCGCCGCTGCGGAAACCGCCGTCGGCGCTCAGCACCAGGTCGGGAAACCAGGCCGCCTGCGCCACGCCGATCTGTGCGTTGGCCGCAGCCGTGCGGCGCTCGGCCGAAGCCACGTCGGGGCGGCGTTCCAGCAATTCGGCCGGCATGCCGGCCGGAATCTGCGGCACGGCTTGCGTGAATTCCCGGGCCGGCAGCGAAAAACGCGAAGGCGCCAACCCCACCAGCACCGCGATGGCGTGCTCGAACTGGCCCCGCTGCCATTCCAGGTCTATCAACTGGGCACGGGCGTTTTCCAGCTGGGCCAAGGCCACCGACACATCGCCCTTGCCAGCCACGCCAGCCTGATAGCGGTTCTGCGTCAGTTTCAGCGACCGTTCATAGGCTTCGACGGTGGATTCCAGCAAACGCTTCTGCTCGTCCAGGATGCGCACTTGGAAATAATCCTGCGCAAGCGCCGACTGGGCGCTCAACCGCGTGTTGGCCAGGTCGGCCAGGCTGGCGTCGGCCTCGGCGCGGCTGGCTTCGACATCGCGGCGCACGCGGCCCCACAGGTCGAGTTCCCAACTGGCCGTGCCGCTCAGGTTGTACTGATTGCCCACCCCCGTGCCGGTGGCGCTGCTGCCGCCGCCCGCGCGGGTCGCACCGGCGCTGGTCCCCACCGTGGGGTAGAACCCGGCGCGCGCGCCCTGCACCAAAGCCTGCGCCTGGCGATAGTTGGCCTCGGCCTGGGCAACGGAGTAGTTGGCCGCGTTCAATTGGCCCATCAGGCCGTCCAGGGTAGCGTCGCCGTATATCTGCCACCACGCGCCGCGCTCGGCGGCATCGCGCGGCTGCGCCGGCTTCCAGCCGGCCACCTGGCCCTGGGCTTCTTTGTAGGCCTCGCCCACATCGAGCGCGGGCCGCTGGTAGTCGGGGCCGACGGCGCAGGCCGACAGTAGCGCGCAGCACAGCACGGCAGCCGCCCCGCGCGGCGCGCGCGCAAAGGGAAATGAGAAGAGCAATGGCAATGCGCGGCTCATGGGCGTTCTATATCAGGTTGCGAACCGATCGCACCCGGCGTGCCGCGGCGGCGCCGGGCCCACAGGCGGAAACGGTCCAGGTACAGGTACACGACCGGCGTGGTGTACAGCGTCAGGATCTGGCTGAGGATCAGGCCGCCGACGATAGTCACGCCCAACGGCTGGCGCATCTCGACGCCGGCCCCGGTGGCCAGCACCAACGGCAGCGCACCGAAGATGGCGGCCAGGGTGGTCATCATGATGGGCCGGAAGCGCGTCAGGCAGGCCTCGAAAATGGCATCGTGCGGCGACAGGCCGCGCCGCCGCTCGGCGTCCAGCGCGAAGTCCACCATCATGATGGCGTTCTTTTTCACGATACCGATCAGCAAGAACACCCCGATCAGGGCGATCAGAGTGAACTCGCTGCCCACCAGCATCAGCGCCAGCAATGCACCGATGCCGGCCGACGGCAGGGTCGACAGGATGGTCAGGGGATGCACCAGGTTTTCATACAAGATGCCCAGCACGATATACATGGTGACCAGCGCCGCCAGGATCAGCCAGGGTTGCTGGCTTTGCACCTGTTGCTGGGCCGCGGCGGTGCCCAGGAAGCCGGCCTGGATCTGGTCGGACGGCAGGCCGATGCGCGCCACCGCCGCGTCGATGGCGCGGATGGCCTGGTCCAGCGACACGCCCGGCGCCAGGTTGAACGAAATATCGTCGGCCGCGAACAGGCCATTGTGCTGCACGCTGAGCGGGGCATTGCCGGACTCGAAATGCGCAAATGCGGCCAAGGGCACGCGCTGCCCGTCCTGCGCAATGACATGCACCTGCTTGAGCGACTCGGCGTCCTGGGCAAAACGCTGGTCCACCCCCATGACGACGTGGTACTGGTTCAGCGGCCCATACATCACCGACACCTGCCGCTGGCTGAACGAGTTGTTCAATACCGCGGAAATATCGGACATGCTGATGCCCAGCCGCGTCGCCGCCTCGCGGTCGATCACCAGCTCGACCTGGCGGCCCTTGTCTTCGACGCTGGCGTCCACGTCGGTCAGTTCGGGTAGTGCCGCCATGGCCTGCTGCACCCGCGGCATCCAGGTGCGCAGCAGCGAGAGTTCGCCCGTCAGCAGCGTGTAGTCGTAAGAACCGCTGCCCTGCCCGCCGCCCAGGAAGATGTCTTGCTGCGGCACCAGGAACACGCGCGCGCCGGGCGTATTCTGCAGCCGCCCGCGCAGCCGGTTGACCACGTCGTTGGCGCTGACCCCGCGTTCGGCCTGCGGCTTGAGCTGGATCGACATGAAGCTGCTGTTGCTGCCGCCGCGCCCGCCGGCATGGACGGTGATATTGGCCACCGCCGGATCCGACAGGATCACCTTGCGGAAGTATTCGAGCTTGGGCACCGTGGCCTGGAACGAGGTGCCCTGGTCGACCCGGAAGAACCCCAGCAACTGGCCGGTGTCCTGCTGGGGGAAGAAGCCCTTGGGCACCACCATGTACAAGTACACGTTCAGGCCTATGGCGGCGGCCAGCAGCAGCATCATGATGCGGCCGTGCGCCAGCGCCCACGACAGGCTGCGCCGGTACTGCGCCAGCAAGGCGTCGAAGCCGCGCCCGATGGCCGCCGACAGCCGGCCCGGCGCGCGCGCCGGTTCTTGCGCGCGCAGCAGCCGCGCGCACATCATGGGCGTCAGGGTCAGCGACACCACCAGCGACACCATGATCGCCGCCGACAGGGTCACGGCGAACTCGCGGAACAGCCGCCCCACTACGCCGCCCATCAGCAAGATGGGAATGAACACCGCCACCAGCGACAGGCTCATGGACAGCACCGTGAAGCCCACCTCGCGCGAGCCGCGCAGCGCGGCGCGCATGGGCGAGGCGCCCTGCTCGATGTGGCGCATGATGTTCTCCAGCACCACGATGGCATCGTCGACCACGAAGCCGGTGGCCACGATCAGCGCCATCAGCGAGATCGTGTTCAGCGTATAGCCGCACAAATACATGATGCAGAAGGTGCCGATCAGCGATACCGGCACGGCCACGCTGGGGATCAGCGCCGCGCGCCAGTGCCGCAGGAACAGCAGCACCACCAGCATCACCAGCCCCACGGCCACTATCAGTGTCAGCTCGGCCTCGTGCAGCGAAGCGCGGATGCTGGGGGTACGGTCCTGCGCGACGGTCATGTCCACGTCGCCGGGCAGCAGCGCCGCCAACTGCGGCAGTTGCGCGCGCACGGCTTCCACGGTTTCGATGATGTTGGCATCGGCCTGGCGCCGCAAGATCAGCAGAATGGCCTGGCGGTCGTTGTAGAAACCAGTCTGGAACAGGTCTTCGACCGAGTCCTCGACGGTGGCCACGTCGGACAGCCGCACCGCGGCGCCGTCGCGCCAGGCCACGATCAGCGGGCGGTATTGCTCGGCGCGCTCGAGCTGGTCGCTGGCCATGATC
>DASPIV010000402.1:0-10327 GCA_035628955.1 Bordetella sp. | reverse complement strand
ACCGGCGCGGCGAAGGTGCCCGCGTCCAGGCAGACAATGGCATCGTCGGGAGCATGCGTGGCCAGGCTGCGCACCACCAGGTTGAAGTCGATTCCGTCGGCGGGCTGGCCGGCCACCCAGGCCGCGCGCCGGGTATGCAGGCTGCGCAGGCCGGCGGCCCAGTCGGGGTCGCGCTCGGGGCCGGCCGGTGCGTCCTGGGCCAACTGCTCCAGCAGTGCGGTCGGGTCGCACACCAGGCCGTGGTCGGCCGCGTAGTTCAGGCCCACGACATGGTCGTCCGGATAGCAGTGCAATAAATGCTGCCCCGGCCGAGGCAGGTCGGGAAAAGAATAGCCTTGCGTGGGCACGTCGCCCAGCCGCGTGCCCAGCGCCAGGATCAGGTCGCTGCGCCGGAATGCCTCGATCTGCGCGGGCGGGTTGGACAGGCCCAGTTCGCCCGCGTACCAGGCATCGTCATTGGGATACAGGTCGTGGCGCCGGAACGAGACCGCCACCGGTATGTGCCACGAGTGCGCGAATGTGCGCAGCGCCTCGCGGCCGCCGGGCCGCTCCAGCGCGCCGCCTGCCACGATCAGCGGCCGCCGTGCCTGGCGCAGCCGCTGCCGCACTTCATCGAGCTGCGGCGCCGCCGGCAAGGCGGGACTATGCGGCGTGGCGCGCCATTCGGGCTGCGCGGCGTCTTGTTGCTGGATGTCTTCCGGTATCACCAGCACCACTGGCCCGGGCGTGCCCGTGGTGGCCAGGCGTATCGCCTTGAAGGCCGCTTCGGCGAGCTGGCCGGGTTCGGTAGGCTCGAATACCCATTTGGCGATGTCGCCGAACATCTTCTGGCAATCGATTTCCTGGAACGCTTCGCGGCGCAGGTCG
This sequence comes from Bordetella sp., assembly GCA_035628955.1. GTDB lineage: Bacteria > Pseudomonadota > Gammaproteobacteria > Burkholderiales > Burkholderiaceae_B > Bordetella_A. Next base: position 9,460 of record DASPIV010000402.1, on the reverse strand, counting down.
CGCTTCGGGATCTGGCCCACCACCACAATCAGCGGCACGGCGTCTTGCTGGGCGGTGTGGATGGCGATCGCGGCATTGCTGACGCCGGGCCCCCGGCTGACCAGCACCACACCCGGCCGGCCGGTCAGCCGCCCGTCGGCCACCGCCATATAGCCCGCGCCGCCTTCGTGGCGGCAGATCACCGTGTCGATATCGGGAAAATCCACCAGGGCGTCCAGAATGCCCAGATAGCTTTCGCCAGGCACCAGGAAAACCCGGTCCAGGCCGTTGACTTGAAAGAGTTTGAGCAGGGCGTGCGCGGAGGTGTGCTTCATGCGGGGAGCGTGCGTGTGAAGAGTCGGCCGCCGGGCCGGCGGAGTGGGGACCATGGCGGTATTCTGGTAGGCTGGCGCGTCGGCATCAATGATGCGGTGTCTATATCAGCTATGCGGGCCGGGCATGGGCCGCCCGCGCTTGCCTGCCCGGAGAGCATACGCCGTGGACCTGAAGCGCCTGGAATATTTCCTATCGGTGGCCGAGCACGGCAGTTTCTCGCGCGCGGCCAGTGTCATCGGCGTAGCGCAGCCTGCCTTGGGCCGGCAGGTGCAGCGCCTGGAAGAAGCTTGCGGCACGCGGTTGTTCTACCGGCATGGGCGCGGCGTGTCGCTTACCCGCGAGGGCGAAGTCTATGCCCAGCGCATCCGGCCCTTGCTGCAGCAGCTCAGCGCGGCGGCGGCCGACCTGGCGGCCGGCACGACGCCGCTGGCCGGCGTGGTCACCGTGGGCCTGACACCCACCGTCATGTCGCTGATCGGCCTGCCGCTATTGCAGCGCATGCGCGCCATCGCACCCGGCGTGAAGGTCAATTTCCTGACCGGCTACAGCGGCTATGTGCACGAATGGCTGGTCGATGGCCGGCTGGATGTGGCCATCTTGCATGATGCCCGCCGTTCGCGGCACATCGCGGTCGACTATCTTGCCAGCGCCCGCCTGTTCCTGGTGTCGCATCCCATGCTGGCGCGGGCGGCGGGTATCCTGGACCGTGCCAGCGTGCCGGTCAGCCGCCTGGCCGGCTTGCCGCTGGCCCTGCCCAGCCGCACCCACGGGCTGCGCCGCACCCTGGAAGCCGCCGCCACCCGCGCGCGGCGGGTGCTGGAACCCGACTACGAACTCGATACCCTGGCGCTGATGAAAGACGTGGTGCTGGCCGGTGTAGCCCATACCGTCCTGGCCATGCCCGCGGTGGCCGCCGAGGCCCGCGCCGGTTCGGTGGTTACCGTTCCGTTGTCGCCACGCCTGGAAACCCGGCTGATGGTGGCCACATCGCTGAACCAGCCGCTGACCCAGGCCGGCCGCGCCGTGCTGGGCGAAATCCGGCCGGTGCTGGTCGATGCGATACGCTGCAGCGACCTGGCCCTGCATATCAAAGTAGCTTGAAGCGGCGCGGCGGCGCGAAGCCGGCAGATAGAACAAAACGGCATAGCTGATACAAGCGTGCAGCCATCGGCGTTGCGATGCCGTGGCGGAATAATGGCATGGCCTAGCGCGGCTGCCGCCGGTTGCCGCGATACCTATACCGATACCCACGGAGACCGCCATGAACCGCCTGGCCTGCGCAGCCTTGTCGTTTTTCTTTTTCTTTTGCCTGGCAGGCGCGGCACGCGCCGCCGATTTTCCCGATCGCCCCATTACCCTGGTGGTGCCAGTGGCGGCGGGCGGCACCATGGATATAGCCGGCCGCGTCCTGGGGCAGCATCTGAAAGATGTGCTGGGCCAGACCGTGGTGGTGGAAAACCGGCCTGGCGGCAGCGGCAATATCGCCTACACCCAGGTGGCGCGCGCCGAGCCCGACGGGTATACGCTGCTGTTCTCTTACGAAGGCTTCCATACCGGCAGCCCGGCCTTGTCCACCAACCAGGGGTGGGACCCGGTGCAAAGCTTCACTCCCATCGGCGAAGTCTTCCGGGGGCCGCATGTCATCCTGGTGCCCACGAACGCGCCGGCGCAAACCCTGGCTCAGCTGATAGCACAGGCCAAGGCGCAGCCCGGCAAGCTGAACTACGCCTCGTCGGGCGTGGGCTCCATCCAGCATCTGGGCGCGGAACAGTTCAAGCAATTGACGGACACCGACATCATGCATGTGCCGTACAACGGCGCCGCGCCGGCCATGAAAGACCTGATCGCCGGCCGGGTGCAGTTGTTCATTACCACGCCGCCCAGCGCCATCGGCCACTTGAAGGCCGGCACCGTACGCGCGCTGGCAATCACCAGCAAGAAGCGCCATCCGATGCTGCCCGATGTACCCACCACCGCCGAGGCGGGCTTGCCGCAATTCACGCTGGAAGCCTGGTTCTCGTTGTTCGGCCCGGCCGCCATGCCTGACGGGGTGCGCGACCAGCTTTCCCAGGCTTTGCAGACTGCCGTGCAGTCGCCCGCGTTCGCCGCGCAGATCAACGAGCTGGGCGCCTATGCCAGCTACCGGCCGCCGGCTGAACTGGCGCAGATCGTGCGCGATGGCCTGACGCACTGGGCATCGGTAGTGAAGGCCGCCGGCGTGGCGGCCAACTGAGGGGTGCCTAGTCTTGCAGGCTGAAGAGGTCCAGGCGGGTCAATCGCCCGGCGACCCGCTGTCGCGCCAGGTGGCTTCGGTCAGGCGCGGCAGTTCCATCAGGTTGTCCTGGATGCTGTACCAGCCGCCGCCATGCATGCGGCCCACCAGATCGAGCCGCGGCGTATCGATATAGCAGCGCTGGGCATCCAGCACGGCGTCATCGCGCACGTGGATGGCCAGGATATCGGCGACTACGATATTGCGATGCGAGGCCACGTCGAGCACTTGGCGCACGCGGCATTCCATCGACACGGGGCTGTCGGCGATGCGCGGGGGCGCAACCTGACGGGATGCGGCGATGGCCAGCCCGGCGGCCTGCAGCTCATCGACTCCCGGTGCGAAGTCGATGGCCGTGATGTTCATGTGGCGCAGCAGCGCCGATGACACCATGTTGATCACGAAGCCCACGCCCGCGCGCAGATTGGCGCCGGTGTCCTTGGGCCCGTCTTCCCGCGAGCCCACGCCCAGGCACACGATGGGCGGATCGCCCGACATGGCGCCGAAGAACGAGAACGGCGCGGCGTTGTTGCGGCCGTGTTCGTCCTGGCTGACCACCCACGCGATCGGCCGCGGCACGATGGTGGATGTCATCAGTTTGTAGGCGTTGCGGCTGGGCAGGGCGGATAGGTCGAAGTACATGGCGGTTCGGTACGCGGGATCAGGACATCAGGGCACTATCGACAGGCCGATGCGGAACTGCGATTCGTTGCGCTGGTTATAACCCAGCAGGGTTTCGCCGTAGCCATTGAAGTACTGCAGATGCAGGTAGCCGTTCATGTTCAGCCAGGTACGCCGCAGCGGCCACGCGAAGTCGAGCTGAGTGGTGCGGTGCCGGCTGGCCCCCTGGCGGTACATGGCCGAAACCACCGCGCCATTGTCTTGCGCCCAGCGCAGGTTCCAGTCCACGAACCCGGCGTAGTCGCGGTAGTCGGAATTTTCGTCGGCCACGGCGAAGTAGGCCTTGATCTTCGGGGCGAAGGTCAGCGTGCTGCCGCCGTCGAAGCGGTAGTTGATGGCCGGCTGTACGTAGGCATCGTTGAGCGAGCGCGAATCTTCGCCGTCTTTGCCGTTGGACATATGCTCGACCCCGGTATTCAGGCCCAGGCGCCAGTTCTGTTCGGGCGAGGTCCACATATTGTCGGACAGCCAGAACAGGCTGGGGTTGAAGGTGGTATCGATGAAGGGTTTCGAATCGCCTTCCAGGTCCCACAGCGAGACCTGGGTGTAGCCCAGGTAGAAGTTCTCGCCGAACGAGGCCTTGCGGCCGGCAGGCGGATTGAACAGGCGATACTTGGCGCTGATCTGGAAGCGCGCCGTGGTTTCACCGCGCGTGCCCACGGCGAAATACATGGGCTTGTATTCGGATAGCGCACTGCGGAACGAATCGAAGCCCGTGGGCAGGGCTTGCCATTCGGCCTGGGCCGCGTCGGTGGGGGCCGGGCCCGTATCGGGCTGCGCGCCCGCGGCGGTGACCTCGGCTATCGGTACGGGCTTGCCGGTGCTCGCATCGACCACCGGGCCTTGCGCGGGGGTGCTGGCCAGCGTGCCGCCTTCGCGTCCCGAGACATCCAGCGCCATCATGATGGCTTCGCCCTCTATCGAGAGCGCCTGCAATCCCTTGGCATGCCTGGGCACGACAGTGCTCCAGGCTACCCGGGCAAAATTGTTCACCGGGATGCTCAGCGACGAATGCTGGCTGGCCAGCATGGCCAGGCTGCGGACGATGGTGCCGTCGGGACTGCGCCATTGCACGACCATTTGGGCGGGCGGCTGCCACCGGGCCACCGATCCGCCGTCGTTGAAGAATATCGCCTGTATGCGCACGGTCTCGCCGGGCGCGGCCGATGGCCGTTCCAGTTGGTAAGTGATGCCGGCGGCGGCGGGCGCCGAGGTTCCCAACAGCATCGCCAGGATCAGGGCGCGCAGCGGCGTGGAAAACAGGGGAGCAGGGTGCAAGAGCATGATCATGCAGGGTAAATGGCGACGACGCACTGTAGCACCGCCACCGAGGAGCCGGGCAACCGCATGTAAACCATTGCGTCATGGCCTGGGGCGGCCGCCCGGCGGAGCGCCGCCCCGGCCAGGTAGCCTATGCGCCGAACTTGATGCCCTGTGCCAGCGGTAGTTCGCGCGAATAGTTGATGGTGTTGGTGGCGCGCCGCATGTAGTTCTTCCAGGCATCCGAGCCCGATTCGCGGCCGCCGCCGGTTTCTTTTTCGCCGCCGAAGGCGCCGCCGATCTCGGCGCCCGATGTGCCGATGTTGACGTTGGCGATCCCGCAGTCGGAGCCCGCCGCCGACAGAAAGGTCTCGGCCTCGCGCAGGTCATTGGTGAAGATCGCCGACGACAGGCCTTGCGGCACCCCGTTGTGCATGGCCAGGGCCTGCTCGAAGCCGCTGTAGCGCATCACGTACAAGATGGGCGCGAAAGTTTCGTGGCACACCACGTCGGTCTGGCCGGGCATCTCGACGATGGCCGGGCGCACGTACCAGGCATCGGGGTACACGTCGTCCAGAACGCGTTCGCCGCCGGTGACGGTGCCGCCCTGTTCGCGTGCGGCCTGCAGGGCCTGCTGCATGGCATCGAACGCGGCGCGGTCGATCAGCGGCCCCACCAGCGTGCCGGCATCCAGCGGATTGCCAATGCGGGCGCTGGCGTAGGCCGTGCGCAGACGCGCCAGCAGGTCATCGGCTACGCGTTCATGCACGATCAGGCGGCGCGTGGTGGTGCAGCGTTGCCCCGCCGTGCCGATAGCGCCGAACACAATACCGCGCGCTGCCATGTCCAGGTCGGCCGAGGGCGCCACGATGATGGCGTTGTTGCCGCCCAGTTCCAGCAGCGCCCGGCCGAAGCGCTGCGCGACGCGCGGCCCCACCTGGCGTCCCATGCGGGTCGAGCCGGTGGCCGACACCAGCGCCACGTCGTGCGAATCGACCAGCGCCTCGCCCACCTCGCGGCCGCCGACCAGTACTTCCAGCAGGCCCGCCGGGGCATCGCCGAACTGTTGCATGGCTTGCGCGAACAAGGCCTGGCAGGCCAGCGCCGTCAACGGGGTTTTCTCGGATGGTTTCCAGACCACGGCGTTGCCGCACACCAGGGCCAACGCGGTATTCCACGACCAGACTGCTACCGGGAAGTTGAATGCGCTGATGACACCCACCACGCCCAGCGGATGCCAGGTTTCCATCATGCGATGGCCGGGCCGCTCGGACGCGATCGTCAGCCCATACAACTGGCGCGACAGGCCCAGTGCGAAGTCGCAGATGTCGATCATTTCCTGCACTTCGCCTTCGCCTTCGGCCAGGATCTTGCCGGCCTCCAGCGAGACCAGCCGCCCCAGGTCATGCTTGTGGTGGCGCAGGATGTCTCCGAAGATCCGCACCAGTTCGCCGCGTCGCGGTGCCGGTACCAGCCGCCAGGCCTGGCTGGCGTGGCGCGCGCGGGTGATGGCCGCATGCGCTTGCGCCACGCTGTGTTCGGCCACCTGGGCCAGGCGCGCGCCGTCGATGGGACTGTATGCCGCCAGCGTGCCGCCTTGCAGGGCGGCCTCGTGCAGGCCCAGGGCACGCAGGATGTCTTGGGGGGTATTCATCGGTATTCTCCTTGGGGCGGCAGCGTTCTGCGGGCACGCATCAGCGATTGCGTTAGGGAAAAGCCTAGGTGGAAATCCCGCAAAAAAATTTACTATACGAAACTCTGACGCCAAATGCGAAATCTTTTTGAGATTGCAGCCCCATGCCGGATCCTTTGGTCGTGGTCGAAGCCGTACACAAGACTTTTCATCGCGAAGGGCAGCCGCCGCATGCGGCCTTGACAGACATTCATTGCCGCATCGAGCGCGGCGAGGTACTGGTTGTAGTGGGGCCGTCCGGGTCGGGCAAGAGCACGCTGCTGCGCACCCTGAACGGCCTTGAATCCATCGACGCCGGCGATATCCGCATCGACGGGGTGTCGATCGGGGATGCCGCCACCGACCTGAACCGCTGGCGCACCGAGGTCGGCATGGTGTTCCAGCATTTCAACCTGTTCCAGCACCGTACCGCGCTGGACAACGTGGCGCTGCCGCAGTGCGTGGTGCGCAAGCGCGGCCGCGCCGAGGCCGGCCGCTATGCGCAGGCGTTGCTGGATCGCGTGGGCATGGCCGAATTCGGCGCCCGTTATCCCAGCCAGTTGTCCGGTGGGCAGCAGCAGCGCGTGGCCATCGCCCGCGCCCTGGCCATGGACCCCAAGCTGATGCTGTTCGACGAGGCGACTTCCGCGCTAGACCCCGAAACCGTGGGCGGCATCCTGGACTTGATGCGCGAGCTGGCACGCGACGGCATGACCATGGCGGTGGTCACCCACGAAATGGGTTTCGCGCGCGACGTGGCCGACCGCGCCCTGTTCATGGACGAGGGCCGCATCGTCGAAGAAGGCAGTCCCGACAGCTTGTTTCGTCATCCGCGCCACGCACGCACGCAGGCATTCCTGGACAAGATTCTGTAGTACCCGTCCATGCCCCGGTGGCATGGCGCGGCCTCGCAGTCGTTGTGGTGGTAATCGGCAGTACCGTCCGGCGTCGTCCGGCCCGGACGGCTCACATCGTTAAAGAGGGTATTGAACATGCAGAAACTCAAACAATGGCTGGGTGCCGCTACGCTGGCACTGACCGCCGCCTGCGTCGCCACGGCTGCCCACGCGGATGCCCTGTCCGACATCCTGAAGCGCGGTGAATTCCGCGTGGCCGTGCAAACCTCGGGACCGCTGATGAGCTTCATGGACAAGTCGGGCAAGCGCACCGGCCTGGCCGTCGAACTGGCGCGCCGCATGGCCGACGACCTGGGCGTGAAGCTGGTGCTGCAAGACTACGAATGGAAGGGCCTGATTCCCGCGTTGCTGTCCGGCAAGGCCGACATGGTTGCCGCCGACATGACGCCCACCCCGCAGCGCGCCGCGCAGATCCTGTTCTCGGCACCGATGTTCTATGCCGATACCGTGGCGGTGGTGGCCAAGGATTCTCCCTACAAGAGCTACACCGAATTGAACAAGGGCGAAGTCACCGTCGGTGCGTTGGGCGCCAGCACTTACGCCGAGGCGTCCCGCAAACTGCTGCCCCAGGCCAACCTGAAGGAATTCTCGGGTGGCAGCGCTCCGGTGGGGCAGGCCATCTCCAGCGGCCGGCTCGACGCCGGCGTCATGGCGCTGAGTACCGCCAATCAGTTCGTGGTCGATTTCGGCAACCTGCGCGTGCTCGACGGCGTCATGGTGCGCGAGCCGCTGGCCTTCGCCGTGGCGCCCGATGCCTTTCGCCTGAAGTTCTGGCTGGACAACTGGCGCGAACTGCGCACCGCCGACAATTCCCTGCCCGAGATGGTCAAGTACTGGTATTCCACCGACTGGAAGAAAGAGCATTGATGGCTGGCTGACCCCATGAATTGGCTGATCGATTACTACAACTGGCGCATCGTCGGCCAGTATGTGGACCAGTTCGCCGATGGGCTGGCCAATACGCTGATCGCCGCCGGGGTCAGCCTGGTGTTCTCGGTGGCGCTGGGCGTACCGGTGGCGCTGGCGCGTATGTCGCGCCGTGCCGCGGTATGGCGGCTGGCGGCGGGATACATCCAGTTCATTCGCGCCACGCCGCTGTTGGTGCAGATCTACCTGGTGTATTACGCGCTGCCCGTGTTCATCCCCGCCTCCAGGACCTGGAGCGAGTTGATACTGGGCATAGTCGCGATGACCCTGCACCACACGGCCTACATGAGCGAGATCGTCCGCGTGGGCATCCAGTCGGTGCCGCGCGGGCAGATCGAAGGCGCCAAGGCGGTCGGCATGGGGTTCAGGCAGAGGCTGCGCTATGTGGTGCTGCCGCAGGCGTTCGCCAACACCTTGCCGCCGCTGCTGGGCCAGGCGGCGGTACTGATCAAGGACACGTCGCTGCTGTCGTTGATCGCCGTATTCGAACTGGTGGCCGCCGGCGTGCTGATGAACAGCGAGCGCATCGTGCCCAATGAAAGCTTCCTGACCATCGCGGCCGGATACTTGCTGATCTATGCCTGCATGCTGGGGCTGTCGCGGCTGGTCAGCCTGTGGCTGGCGGGCCCGGCCTGGAACGCGAGGTAATCATGCACGACTATTGGGCCACCGCGGTCACGGTCATGCCCTTCCTGTTGAAGGGGTTCCTGGAAACGCTGAAGATTTCGTTCCTGGCAATCATCGCGGGGTCGACGCTGGGCTTCGTGATCGGCGTCGTGCGCAGCTATCGCGTCCGGGTGCTGCATCAACTGCTGGGCCTGTACATCCACATCCTGCGCGGCACGCCGTTCCTGGTGCAGTTGTACGTGTGCTATTTCGTGCTGCCCAGCACCGGCCTGTCGTGGCTGGAATGGGATTCGGGCACGGCGGCGTTCGTGTCGCTGTCGGTGTATACCTCGAGCTACGTGGCCGAGATCGTCATGGGAGCCATCCAGGCGGTGCCGCGCGGCCAGACCGAAGGCGCCATGACATTGGGGCTGCGGCCGCTGCAGATCCTGCGGCTGGTGGTCCTGCCCCAGGCCATGCGCCTGATCGTGCAGCCCATGAGCGGCGTATACGTCATGCTGATCAAAAGCACCGCCATCCTGTCGGTAGTGGGCATTACCGAGCTGACCCGCCAGGGCGAAGTGTTCATGATCACTTATCCCAGCAAATCCCTGTTCATCTACGCCCTGATCGCGCTGATCTATTTCATATACTGCTATCCCTTGCTGCGCCTGGCCAACTGGGTTGAAAAACGCGTCGCCGGTTCGCTGGCGCCGACGTCCCTGGCCTAGGCTCCCGTATTTCGCCAGCCCGTTTTCACCGCAGTCACCATGGCCTCCGAGTACATCGACACGTTCTACAAGCGCACGC
>DASPIV010000401.1:0-2258 GCA_035628955.1 Bordetella sp. | reverse complement strand
CCGCTGACCAGCAAGGCCGTGGTCAGGCCGAGCACGGTAAGTATCGGGATCAGCGCATTGCGGGCCGCGTGCTTCAGTATCACCTTGTACTCGGGCAGGCCTTTGGCGCGCGCGGTGCGCACGTAGTCGTCGCGCAGTACGTCCAGCATGCTGGCGCGGATGAAGCGGGTGATCAGCGCCGAGTTCACCAGGCCCAGCACGATGGCCGGCAGCACCAGGTGCGATAACCGTGTCGCGATACTGGCGTCCGGGCCCCCATAGCCCGCCACCGGCAGCCAGCCCAGCTTTACCGAGAATATCTGCATCAGCAGCAGCCCCAGCCAGAAGCTGGGCACGCTGGAAGTGAACATGGAAAAAGTCACCACCGATTGGTCCAGCGCAGTGCCGCGCCGCACCGCCGACAGAATGCCCACCGGCAGCGCGATGGCGCTGGCGATCGCCAGCGACATCAGCGTCAGCCAGAACGTGGGTTCGGCGCGGTCGGCCAGCGCCGCCAACACCGGCTTGTCCAGGAAGATCGACTGGCCCAGGTCGCCGCGCGCCAGCTGGCCCAGCCAGGCGGCGTACTGCACCGGCAAGGGCTGGTCCAGCCCCAGGCGGGCGCGCAGGGTATCGATATCCTGCTGGCTGGCCTGCGGGCCCAGCATCACGGCGGCAGGGTCGCCCGGCGTGATGCGCAGGATCACGAACACAATAGTGGCCACGATGAACATCACCGCCACCAGCCCCACCAGGCGGTTCAACAGATAGCGCAGCACGGTCGCATCCCTTCAGATTGGCACAGGCGCACTATTTAGGGGCCTTCCAGGCATTCCAGAAGTACGGCCACGGCGCGGGCTGCACACCTTGCAGGGCGGGTGATTTCGCGGCCAGCGAATTGAAGTCGCCCACCTTGATGAAGGGCACCTCGTCGAACACCGCCTGTTGCACATCGGCCCAGCGCTTGATGCGCTCTTCCGGGGTGCCGGCCTGGTTGAAGGCATCCAGCACCTGATTGCGGCGCGGCGTATCCCACCAGCCCGGCGCGTCTTTCGACGGGAAATCGATCAGCGCGGGTTCCGGCAGGAACGGGCTGTGCGTAATGAAGATGTCCCACAGCGCCGGGTCTTGCCGGCGCTGTGTCAGCGTGGCCCAATCGACCACCTGCATGTCCACCTTGAAGCCGGCCGCTTTCAGGTATTCGGCCGCCACCAGCGCCATCTTGTAGTGGAACTCGTATTGCTGGCTGGTCAGGATGCGGATGGTGCGGTTTTCGATCTTCGCGTCATCCAGCAATTTCTTGGCGCCGACCACGTCGCCCTGGTTATAGACTTTGCCGCCCAGCTTGGTGGCCCACGGAAAGCCTTGCGGGTACAGGTCGGCGTTCAGGCTGTAGAAGTCCTTGTTGCCGAAGGCGGCGTACAGCATGTCTTCTTCATTCAGCGCACGCTGCACGGCCAGCCGCGCGGGCAGGCTGGACATGATGCCTTGCCGGGTATTGAGCACCAGGCGCGGCCAGCCGAACGGCTTGAGCAGCATCGGATCGGACCGGCCGTTCTTCAGCTTGGCGATCGATTCGACCGGCAGCGCATCCACATAGTCGTACTGGCCGGCGGCCGCGCTCTCCACGCGGGTGTTGGCATTGCTGATGGGCGCGAAGCGGATCTCGTCCAGGTACTGCTTGCGTGCGCCGCCGTAGCCGTCGGGCTCGCCATCGCGCGGCCGGTAACCGTCATAGCGCACCAACTGGATGTACTGGTCGGGCACGCGCGCCTTCAGCATATAGGGCCCTGTGCCGATGAATTCCTTCAACGGAGTGGCCAGCTTTTCCTGCGGCATCACCACCGCGGCGCTGTTGTTCATGGCCAGCAGCGCGGTCAGCGGCGCGTAGGGCTGCTTCAGCACGATGCGCACTGTATGCGCATTGGGTGCCTCGATGGCGGCGATCAGCTTGGCCGCCTGCTTGCCACGCGAGGCGGTCTCGGTCCAGCGCTTGAGCGATGCCACCACGTCGGCGGAATCCATGGCCGAGCCGTCATGAAAAGTAATGCCCTGGCGCAGCGCAATCGTGTAACTCAGGCCGTCGTCGCCGATCTGCGGCAACTTCTCGGCCAGCAGCGCAGTGGTGTTCCACTTCGCGTCGAAGGTGTACAGCGTTTCGAAAATATGCTGTGTCAGGATGCCGACCAGGTCGGCCGTGCTGGCCATCGGGTCCAGCGTGGGCGGTTCGCCGATGGTGGCGACCACGGCGGTGCCGCCCTTGACCGGGGTGGCGCCCA
>DASPIV010000400.1:0-2395 GCA_035628955.1 Bordetella sp. | reverse complement strand
AGAAAGCTCAGGTAGTTGCCGGGGCGCTGGGTGTATTGCGCGGCGATCAGGTCGGCGATGGGTTGCAGCGAACGTTCGCGGTCACGGTACCGGGTGGACACACCGCCCGCCACCCGCACCGCCAACTGTTCGGCCCGGAATGGCGCAGCCACGTCGATCCATGCCGTGCCGGCGGGCAGGCCCAGGGTATCGCGGTAGTACTGCTGCGGGTTCAGCGTGGCCGAGAACAGCACGGTTGCGTGCGCCCCCGCATAGCGCGCCGCCAGGTACGGGGCCGGCACGACGTTGCGGACGCACAGCGTGGACGTGATGCCCGATGCGGCGGCGTCGGGCGGATGTTGCGTGGCATCGAACAGTGCATGCGAGCCGAACTGCTCGGCCAGCCGTGTGAAATGCAGCGCATCGAAATAGAAATGCAGCAGCGGGTCGCTGGGGGCCAGGGGCGTCTGCCCCAGATGTTCGGCAATGGCGCTTACGGTTTTCTGCACCGCTGCCAGGACGCCGGCGGGCACGGCGTCGTAGCTTTGGTATGGCACGGCTTGCTTACGGTTGAGCGCATTCCAGGCGTGGGCAAGGCCGTCGAGCGGTTTGCGCAGCGCCTTCGGCGCGGCGTGGCGAGCTTGCTTGAGCGCCTGCTGGGAAAATTCGGCGGTATACATGCGGCGCGCGCGGTCCACCAGATTGTGCGCTTCGTCGACCAGCACCGCCACGCGCCATTGATACGCCTGTGTCTGGGCATGCAGCATGGCATGGGTATCGAAGTAGTAGTTGTAGTCGGCGACGACCACGTCGCTCCAGCGCGCCAGTTCTTGCGAAAGATAGTACGGGCACACGCCATGATCGCGGGCCACGGTACGCACTGCCGGCCCATCGAGCCTGTTGTGCGCCAGCGCGGCCGCGCGCGCTTGGGGCAGGCGGTCGTAAAAGCCCCGGGCCAGCGGGCATGACTCGCCATGGCAGGCTTTATCAGGGTGTTCGCATACTTTGTCGCGCGCCTGCAGATCCAGCACGCGCAGCGCCGGACCCGCGCTTGGGCCGCTGATGGTTTCCAAGGCTTTCAGCGCAAGCGCTTTGCCCGAGCTTTTGGCGGCCAGGAAAAACACCTTGTCCAGGCGCTGTTCGGGCATGGCTTTAAGTACCGGAAACAAGGTGCCCAGGGTCTTGCCGATACCGGTGGACGCCAGCGCCAGCAGGCAGCGCCCCGCTCGCATGCTGCGATACACCGCCACCGCCAGCTCGCGCTGGCCCGGACGGAACTGGCCCAGCGGAAAATCCAGCCGCGCCAATGCGTCGTCGCGTGCCTGGCGGTGCGCCAGTTCGGCCGCGGCCCAGGCCTGGAAGCGGACACACTGTTCTTCGAAACTGGCCCGAAGCGATGCGGCATCGCAGGCTTGGGTCAATACGGTTTCTTCTTCGGTGGCGACATTGAAGTACACCAGCGCCACGCGCAGTGTTTGCAGGCCACGCGCCTGGCAAAGCAGGTGGCCATACACGCGCGCCTGGGCCCAGTGCAGCGCGCGGTGATTCTCGCGCACGCCGGCCAGGTCGCCACGATAGGTCTTGATCTCTTCCAGTTGGTTCAGGCCTGGGTCGTAGCCGTCGGCGCGGCCACGCACCAGCAGGTTCTGGTGGCTGCCGGACAAGCTGATCTCGGCTTCGTACGCGGGGCCGCGCCGGCCCGTCACCACCGCATGGCCGGCCACGCCTTCGGGGCCGGTGGGCGCTGGGGTAAAGCGCAGGTCCAGGTCGCCGGCCCGGGCGGTGAAGTCGCACAGCGTGCGCACTGCAACCGTATACCTCATGGCGAACCGTCGAGCCAGCGGATATGACACACCTGCGCCGGCAACCCATGAAGGGCGCAGTATTGCAGCCAGCGTATCTGGTTGTCTTGCAGCTTGTCGCCCGGCCCTTTGACTTCGATGAGCTCGTAGCGGCGCTCGGCCGGCCAGAAGCGGATCAGGTCTGGCAGGCCGGTACGGTTGCCGCCGACGTCTTGCAGGATGCGCGCAAAGTACAGCTTCAAATGTGTTGCCGGCAGGCATTCCAGCGCCAGGCGCAGCAAGGGCTCGGACAGCGCCCCCCAAAAGACGAAGGGCGACTGCACGCCGGCCTTTTCGGCGTAGTGGCGCCAGATGGTGTCGCGATAGGCGCCGGTATCCAGTTGCGCCAGGCTGGCGGCGAACAGGCCGGCGCGGCGCACGGCGAAATCGGGTGCGTGCAGGTCGGCGGGCCCGCGCTGGAACGGGTGGAAGAATGCCCCCGGCAGCGGCGCGAATACCACGGGCCAGCACAACAAGCCAAACAATGAATTGATCAGCGCGTTTTCAACGTAGTACACCGGCGCCGCATCGCAGTGCAGATGATCGCGCGTGACGTATTCCACGGCTTGCGGTTC
>DASPIV010000399.1:0-14073 GCA_035628955.1 Bordetella sp. | reverse complement strand
GCCCTGGGCGGCAGCGGCAGCGGCGGCGGCACAGGCGTGTGGTCCAGCTGAACGGCAGCCAGACTACCATTGCCACCCAGGGCGCCGGGGCCATTGGCGTGGTGGCGCAATCCATCGGCGGCGGCGGGGGAACCGGCGGATCGTCCATGCAAGACGGAGTCGATTTCGTCAGCCTCGCGATAGGCGGCGCGGGCGGGCAGGGCGGCAACAGCGGCAACGTAACGGTGAACCTGGCGGGGTCCACCATCAGCACGCAGGGTATTGCCGCGCCCGCCATTACCGCCCAATCGATCGGCGGAGGCGGTGGCAACGGCGGCGCCGCACATGGATCCAGTGTGAATGCTTTCTTTGGCACCGATATCACGATCGGCGGCAGCGCCGGCAACGGTGGCGGTAGTGGCACAGTGGCGGTCGTGTTGAACAATTCGACGGTTACAACGGCTGGTGGACAGTCAAACACGTCGATATCGGATTCGTACGGTGTACTGGCTCAAGCTATTGGCGGGGGGGGCGGCAACGGCGGCAGCGCCAAGGCCAGCAATCTGGACCTTGGTGTCCCGACCGGCGAAGGTTCGATTGCGATTTCCACGAGCCTGGCCTTGGGCGGCTCGGGGGGTAGCGGCGGCCGCGGGGGGATCCTGAGCGCTGTCCTGGAAAATGGCACCCATTTGTCTACGGGCGGGATAGGGTCGCATGGCGTACTGGCGCAGACGATCGGTGGCGGCGGTGGCGCGGGCGGTGCCTCGCACGCCATGAGCACCACGTCCACGACTGCCCCCGACGACACCTTGCAGATCGCTGTCAGCGTGGCGCTGGGCGGCAGTGCCGGAGACGGTGGCGATGGTGGACAAGTCGACGTGCATGTGGACGGCACGTCGTCCATTACCACCCACGACGATTTTTCCAACGCGATGATGGCGCAATCCATAGGCGGGGGCGGTGGCAACGCCGGTGTCGGCAGCAGCAAAACCGGCGGCGCGGGCCAATCGATCCATGCGACGATCGGGGTTGGCGGCAAGGGAGGCGGTGGCGGGTTTGGCGGCACGATGAGCGCCGAGCTTGACGCCGGCTCCATGCTGACGACCTTCGGCTCGGGGTCCCGCGGCATGCTGCTGCAATCGATCGGTGGCGGCGGCGGCGCATCACAGGGGGGCACGGTCCAACTGTCGGCCTCCGGCTCCGGCGGCGATGACGATGATGATGGCTACTCGGCAAGCGTCAATGTATCCCTCGGCGCCACCGGAACCACAGCCGGCGACGGCGGTGCCCTGACAGTGACCGCGCAGGGTGCCATCAGTACAGCGGGCGGTGATGCCGACGGTATTCTCGCGCAGTCCATCGGCGGTGGCGGCGGCTTGGCGGGGTCGGCAGGCTCCGATGCGGGTGGTTCGAGCGGCGGAAGCAGCTCGAGTTCCGATGCGCTGCTGGGCGACGGCGACGATTCAAACTCGTACGCTCTGCAGTTGTCCGTCGGGGGTAACGGCGGCATAGGGGGCGACGGCGGCGCTGTTTCCCTGAAGGACTTCACCGGCACGATCATCACCCGGGGAACTTACGCGGACGGTATCGTATTGCAGTCCATCGGCGGCGGCGGCGGTACCGGCGGCACCGCCACGGCATCGGGCGTCACGGGCTCCACCAACGTCACCATGGCCGTAGGTGGCCAAGGAGGCGCGGCCGGAAACGGCGGGGCCGTGACGGTTGATTTGCAGGGTGATGGCACGGCGAACAAAGGGGCCATCTCGACCCAAGGAGATGTCGCCTATGGCTTGTTGGTGCAAAGCATAGGCGGCGGTGGCGGGCAGGGCGCCGATGGCTCGGCCAACACGGCGCAATCCAGTGACTCCACCTCTAGCGTGACCTTGGGCGCGAGTGGCTCCAGCCCCAATGGCGGCTCGGGGGGCAAGGTCAACACCGGCGCCGACGCCAGTGTCTTCTCGGTCTCTACACAAGGCTTTAATTCCCACGGGGTCGTGCTGCAATCCATTGGTGGAGGCGGCGGCACGGCCAGCGTTGCAACGGTCGGTGTGGCGGGCGATGGCTCGACGCCCAACTTTGACCTGACGTTGGGCGGGGGCGGAGGCAATATCGGTGGCTCCTCTCCCGTGACGGACAGCTCGGGCGGCCACATCGGCGTCGAGGCGTGGATGAATGTGCAAACCACGGGTGAACATGCATTCGGTTTCGTTGCGCAGAGTATCGGCGGCGGCGGGGGTATCGTCGCCTCGGGCGCGGCGTCCAATGTCGACAAGATCGCCATTGGCGGAAGCACCACTGGCCAAAACCTGGACGGGGGCGGCATCAATATTTCTATCGGGAACTATGGCAGCCAGCTCGACACGGGCAACCCCAGCGTGATCTCTACCACGGGCAAGGGCGCGCACGGCGTCGTCCTGCAATCCATCGGCGGCGGCGGAGGGATCGCAGGCTACACCGCAAACGGTGCATTGTCCGCAGGATGGAATGGCACGAAAAGCGTGTCGGCTCGGGGCGGCATCAGCGCGGGCGGCGACGTGCTCCTTGACTACTCGGGGTCGCTGACAACGGCCGGCGACGGCGCGTATGGCATCATCGCGCAGTCCATCGCGGATGGAGGTGGTCTGGCCGGAGACAATGACGGCAGTTTTGCGGGTTCCGCGTATGACCACAATACCAATGGATTTCAAGGCAGCACGGCCGGAAATGTGACGGTCAGCCAATATGGCACCTTGAGTGTTACCGGCAGCGACGCCTATGCCATCTTCGCGCAAAGCGACGGCGCCCTCGCCAACTCAAGCGCCGTCAATGTCAACATATCCGGTACAGTCACTGCCACCGCTTCCTCGGGAGGCGGCGTCTGGATCGATGGCACCGCGCAAACCAACAAGGTCACGATCCTGTCTGGCGGCCACTTGTCCGCGGCCAAGGCCATCAACCAGACAGGAACCGGCTCGGCCATCGTCACGAACTACGGGGAAGTCGCCGGGTCGATGAGCCTGAGCGATCAAGACGTCGCGCTGGGCACGATAGAGAACTTCGGCAAGGTCCTCAGGGCAGACAACATCCACGGGCACGTCATCAACCACGGCGATTTTCTGGTGGGCGAGTCGCTGGGTGCGTCAAGCACGCACGTCACCGGCGATTTCACCCAGGCGGCGGATGGCACGTTGCAGATTGGCGCCGATTTCATCGCGCAGACTGCGGATACTTTGCAGGTGGATGGCACGGCACGGCTGAACGGGAAAATCCGTGTCAACAGCAGCCGCCTGATGCCGAACCGGACGGTCGTATTCTTGACGTCGGACAACATCGATCCCAGCACCACGCCGCAAGGCGCATCATCGCTGTTCGATTATTCGACGCGGTATTCCGGCAACCAGGCAACGGTAACAGTGGGGCAGGCGCATTTTGATGCTGTCTCGCAGTCCTACGGGGCGGGGCGCAACCTGCGCGAACTCGGGTCCCACCTGCAAGACATCTGGGCGCGTGGCGGCAATGAAGAACTGGCGGGTGTCTATGCGATGCTGGATCAAGCAGCCGGGCAAAGCGGCGCCACGTTCACCGACGCGTTGTCGAGCCTGGCACCCGGTATTTCTGCCGCGCCTGCGGCGCTGAAGCAAGCCGACATGGCACGGTTCGCGGGCTCTCTGCTCAGTTGCCCGCATTACGAAGGCGCCGAACTGCGGCTGAGTGAATCGTCCTGCGTATGGGGAAACATCGCGGCCCGCAAGACGAGCGTGGATGGTAGCCACGGCACGTCCTCATTCGACGCCAGCGGCGTTACGTATCAGGTCGGCGTACAGCAGCAAATTGCACCCCAGTGGTTTGTCGGCGTGTCGGCTGCCTACGAGAACGGCCATATGAGGGCCGATGACGGACGCCAGAGTCTGAGTGGCGATACGGGCTATCTGGGTGCGTCCTTGAAGTACGAGAATGGCCCTTGGATGGTGGCGGGTACCTTGACCGGCAGTTACGGCAGCTATGACAGTACGCGGTATATTCGATTGCCGGGGATCAATTCCAGCGCCAAGAGCTCCCCCGACGTGATGTCGCTGGGACAACGCTTGCGTGTCGCTTATACCCACAACATCGGTAACGCATACATCAAGCCCGTCATCGACCTGGATCTGATCTACACCCGCATGCCCTCGTATTCAGAGCACGGCGCTGGCGCGCTGAATTTGAACTACGAAAGCAGCGACAAGTGGGCGGCGATCCTGACGCCAGGCGTAGAAGTGGGTGGCCGTATCGACTTGAATAAAGGCTACGTGCTGCGTCCTTATCTCAATGTAGGTCTGAGTCTCAGCAGTACGGACCACTGGGATAGCTACGCCAAGTTGGACTCGGCTCCCGCGGGCAGCCGTCATGCCAGGTCCACGCTTGATACGGGCAGTACGTTCGGACGCCTGACAGCGGGCATGCAGTTGTTTGGCGGCGAGCAGTTCGATGTACGCCTGCAGTACGACGGCCTGTTCTCCAGCCAAGTGCACAGCCATGGCGGAACGCTGAAAGCCAGTTGGCGGTACTAGAGGAACCCATTGTGCAGTCATCTGACACGTTTCAACCCCGCAGGATCGCGCCAGCCACCCTGGTCGGCGTGGGCATCGTAGCCGGCTTCATTTCCGCCATGGTGAAGTCCGGCATTGAAACCGTTCTTCCCCCCCGGCTTCCCACCGCGGTGCCCCCGCCGATCGGCCTGCTCGACCTGATGGGCTTCGATGCGGCAACGATGAACTATGTCTTCAACCAGACTACGGTGAACTGGGGTGGCAACGGGTTCCATATCCTGTTTTCCATGGTCATCGCCCTGGTGTATGTGTGGCTGGTCGAGTGGTGCCCGAAGATAGGCGCCTGGTGGGGAGTGCCATTCGGATGGCTTACCGCTACGGTGGGCGCCCATTGCATCGTGCTTCCGCTGCTGGGAGTCGCGCCGCATCCCTGGGACATCGGTACCGCCGGCGTCATTTCCGAGCTGGTGGGCACGGCCCTCTGGATCTGGACCATCGAATGCGTGCGCCGTGTGATGCTGCGCCGGCCTGCCTGCTAAACCGCAGGCTGGGCGGCGGCGCCACCTCAGGCCCCCATGGCACCACCTTAAGGCGCGAGGCTATTCTTTGGCCCGGTATTGCCTCAGTAGGCTTGACGATATAGTGCCCGGAAGTCGGCTTCCGTGGTGTGGCGGGGGTTCCAGCGATTGTAGTCGGCCGCGTAGCTGCGTCGCGCCAGTTCGTCTAGAGCGTCTTCGGTCACGCCGACATCGCGCAAGCGCTCGGGGACGCCCAAGTCGCGGCATAGGTCGCCGATGGCCTCGACTGCGTGCCGGGCGGCTTTCAGGTCCGGCATGCCGCGCCGATCGACGCCCAGGATTTCCGCTACCCGCGCGTAGCGCGCCGGGTTGGCGATCAGGTTGAAGCGTGCTGCCGTGGGCAGACACAACGCGTTGGCCAATCCGTGAGGAATATGAAACACCGCGCCCAGGGCCATCGCCATGCAATGCACGTTGCCCAGGCCGGTGACGCCGAACGACATCGCCGCCATCGACGAGCCGCACAGCATGTCCATGGCGGCCTGAGCGTTGCGCCGGTTGGCCACGAACTGGCGGATACTGCCGGAAATCAGCGTCATGGCGTGCAGGTTCACCGCGTCGGTGAAGGGGTTGGCCAGCTTGGACAGATATGACTCGAACGCATGCACGAATGCGTCAATGCCGGCATGTGCCGCAACGTGCGCCGGCATGGAGCCGACCGCGAGCGGATCCAGGATGGCCACCTGCGCAGGGCTGTAAGCCGCATGGCGAATGGCCATCTTCACATTGCGGGCGGTGTCGGTGACCACGCAGGCGCCCGACACTTCCGAGCCCGTGCCGGCCGTGGTCGGCACGGCGAACAGCGGCAGCGGCCGCTCGGCGAACTTCTCGATGCCTTCGTAGTCGGCTATGCGCCCGCCGTTGGTCATCAGGATGGCGACCGCCTTGGCCACATCGATGGTGCTGCCTCCGCCGATGGCGACGATGGCTTCGCCACGGTGCTCGCGGCAGCGTTGGTAGGCGGCTTCGACCGTGGTGTCGCTGGGTTCGGGCTCGACCTCGGCAAAGCTTGCCAGCGGCATCTCGTGCTGGCGCAGCAGCGCGACGATGGCGGCGGTTATCTCGCCTTCGGCCAAGGCGGGGTCGATGACGAGGAATACCCGTTGGGAGCCCCAGCCCGCGACGATGCCGGGCAGTTGCAGATGGGCATCCACGCCGAAAACCAGCCGTGTAGGGCAGGCAAATGACGAAACGGAGGCGGCGGTCATGATAGTTGTTCCTGGTGTCGGTAAGAGGCTCAGCCCGGGATGCGGATGCAGATATTCTTGACCTGGGTGTACGACAACAACGCATCCAGGCCCTTTTCGCGTCCAAAGCCCGATTTGCGGTAGCCGCCGAACGGCAACTCAACCCCGCCGCCGGCACCGTAGCAGTTCACGAACACCTGGCCGGCCTGTACGCGTTGGGCCAGGCTATGCGTGGCGGCGACGTCGCGCCCCCAGATGCCGGCCACCAACCCGTACTCCGTGCCGTTGGCGATGGCCGCCGCTTCCTCGATGTCGTCGAAAGGCACGATGGTGAGCACCGGGCCAAAGATCTCTTCCTGATGCACGCGCATGTCGGCTCGTGCGCCATCGAGCAGGGTGGGCATGACGAAGTTGCCCGCGTCCAGGTCGGTGCCGGGAAGCACCTGGCCACCGGCGATGACCTCGGCGCCCTCGCCGCGGCCGATGTCGATATAGTCCAGCACTTTGCGCCGCTGGGTCTGGCTCACCAGCGGGCCCAGGTCGGGGTCGCTCAGGCCCGGGCCCACTTGCAGGCCGCGCGTCAGTTTGGCCAGGCGTTGCACCAATTGCGCATGCGCGGCGCGCTGCACCAGGATGCGCGTGCCGGCCGAGCAAGTCTGGCCGGCATGCGGGAAGGCGGCCTTCAGCAACAGCGGCGCCGCGCTTTCCAGGTCAGCGTCGGCCAGCACGATGTTGGGCGATTTGCCGCCCAGTTCCAGCAGTACGGGTACGATGTTCTCGGCGGCCGCATGCATCACGGCGCGCCCGGTGTTGACCGATCCGGTGAACACCACCAGCCCCACTCCGGGATGAGCCGCCAGTGCCGCGCCAGCCTCGCTGCCCAGGCCGGTGACCACATTCAGCACGCCGGGCGGCAGCCCTTCTTCCTGGCACAGGCGGGCAAGTTCGAGCACGCTCAGGCAGGCTAGTTCAGCCGGTTTCATGACGACGGTGTTGCCGGTGGCCAGCGCTGGCGCCAGCCCGCGGGAAGCAATCTGTAGCGGGTAGTTCCACGGCACGATCTGCGCGGTCACGCCGACGGGTTCGCGAACGGTGAAGTCGAAAAATTCCGACCCTAGCGGAATGGAGGTGCCCAGCACCTTGTCGGCCACGCCGGCGTAGTACTCGAAGAAGCGGGCCGCCGCCACGGCGTCGGCCTGCGCCTGCCTGAGCGGCTTGCCAGTGTCCTGGCATTCCAGCCGCGCCAGGCGGTCTTGCTCGGCACCGATGCGGCGCGCGATGGCCGCCAGCACGCGGGCCCGCTGCACCGGTGGGCAATCGGCCCAGGCGCGCAGCGCCGTTTGGGCGCTGGATACCGCCGCGTGGATGTCGGCCGCTTCGCCGCGGGCGATTTCGGCCATTGGCTGGCCGGTGGCGGGGTCCAGGACTTCGACGTGGCGGCCCGAGCGCGCCGGCGCCCAGGTGCCGTCGATCAGGCAGCCGTATTGGGGAAGTGACATGGTAGGTCCTCGAATGTCGGTAAAGGAGGCGGGCGATACTCAGGCAACGGCCTGGAACTCTCCGCCCAGGTAGGCTTCGCGGATGCGCGGATCGCGCCGTAGTTCGGCGGCGGGGCCCTGCAGCACGACCGCGCCGTTTTCCAGCACGTAGGCGCGATCGGCAATGGCCAGGGCCTGGTTGGCCATCTGTTCGACCAGCAGTATGGTCATACCCTCGCGCCGCAGGCGGCGCAGCGTGCGGAAGATGTCGACCGTGACCAAAGGCGCCAGGCCCAACGAGGGTTCGTCCAGGATCAGCAGGCGCGGGCTGGACATCAGGGCGCGGGCGATGGCCAGCATTTGCTGCTCGCCGCCGCTCAGGGTACCCGCGACCTGGCCGCGCCGCTCGCGCAGGCGCGGGAACAACTCGAAGAAGGTCTCGATCTGGCGCTCCAGGCGGGCCGGGTCGTCGCGCATGAGATAGCCGCCGAGCTGCAGATTCTCATAGACGGTCTGGTCGGTGAACACCTGCCGGCCTTCGGGCGCCATGGCGATGCCCGCGGCAACCCGGCCGGGTGTGGCCATGCCGCGCAAGTCGCGCCCGTCGAAGCGCACCGTGCCAGTGGCTGGCACCAGGCCCATGATGCCGCGCAGCAGGCTGCTCTTGCCAGCTCCGTTGGCGCCCAGCAGCGCCACGATCTCGCCCTGCGCGATATGCAGCGACACGCCGTGCAGGGCACGCACGGGGCCATAGGAAATCTGCAGGTCCTGTATATCGAGCATCATTATTCCTCTTCCAGTCCCGCATCGGTGCCCAGATAGGCCTCGATGACGCGCGGGTGCGCCTGGATGTCCTTGGGCCGGCCCTGCGCTATTACGGCGCCGCGGTCCAGTACCACGATGTGGTCGGAGATCTCCATGACCAGGCTCATGTCGTGTTCGACCATTAGCACGGCGATGCCCAGCCCGCCGATGCGGCGCACCAGCTCGCCCAGTTCGCGGGTTTCTTGCGGGTTCAGGCCGGCCGCCGGCTCGTCCAGCAGCAGCAGCGTGGGCCGGCTCGCCAGCGCGCGCGCCAGTTCGACGCGCCGCTGCAGACCGTACGGCAGGCTGCCGGCCCGTGTGTGCGCGTGGTCGTGCAGGCCCGTGAATGCCAGGACCGCCATCGCCTCGCGCCGCGCCTGGGATTCGGACACACCCAGGCCCAGATGGGTGTGTGCGCCGATCAGCACGTTGTCCAGCACGCTCATGGCACCGAACAGCCGCAGGTTCTGGAAAGTGCGGGCGATGCCGCGTGCCGCCAGCCGGTGCGCGCTCATTCGCGTAACCTCGTGGCCGTGCAGCAGCACGGTGCCGGCACTGGGGGCGATGACTCCGGTGAGAATATTGATCAGCGTACTCTTGCCGGCGCCGTTGGGGCCGATCAGGGCGTGGATGCGGTTGGCCTGCAATTGCAGGTCGATGTCCTGCGCCGTCACTACGCCGGCAAAGTGCTTGCAGATGCCGCGCAGCTCCAGCAGCGGGCCGTCCGGGCCCGGCGCCGCGCGGTGCAGCTCGACGGCGGCTGGAGGCGCGACTGCGGGCGCGGGCGGCGGCGGTGTCCGTTTACGCTCGAACAGGCCGGTAATGCCGCGCGGCATGAGATACAGGGCGAACAACAGCAGCCCCCCGTAGGCAAAATGCTGTATGAAGGGCCAGCGGGCCAGGAACACATCGGTGAGAGTCAGCGCCACGGCACCGGCCAACGGCCCGTACAACGTACCGGCGCCACCCAGCAGCACCAGCAGCAGGATGAACACCGACAGGTGAAAGGTCACGAAGTCGGAATTGAAGTATTGGTTTTGCTGCGCCACCAGTGCGCCACCCAGGCCGCATAGGGCGGCCGCGACTACGAAAGCCAGGATTTTGTAGCGATAGACGGCGATGCCGGCGCACGAGGCCGCGATTTCGTCGAACTGCAGCGACAGCAAGGCGCGGCCGAAGCGGCCCTTGATGGCATGCGCCAACAGCAGGTGCGTGGCCAGCGCCAGCGCGATGACCAGCAGTACCCATTGCTGCAGCGAGAATGGCTCATCGTCCCAAGTCAGCGGCAGGATTCCGTAGATGCCTTGCGCACCGCCGAATACGTCGGTCCATTCGGTGACGAGTTTTTCGGTCACGATGCCGAAGGCCAGCGTCACCAGTGCCAGGCTCGGACCCTTGACGCGCAGCGAGGGTAGGGCGATCAGCACGCCGACCGCAGCGGCCACCACGGGGGCGGCGGCCAGCGCCAGCGCCGGATGCCACTGCAGATTGGCGGTCAGCAAGGCGGCCGCGTAGGCGCCGGCGGCGTACAACCCGGCCTGCCCCAGCGACTTCTGCCCAGCGTAACCGGCCAGCACGTTCATGCCGGCTGCGCACAGGTAGTACACGCCGCACATGAACAGGATGCGCAGGTAGAAGTCGTTGGACAGCGAGAAGGCCAACGCGGCCAGCGCGGCAGCAACCAGTACAGGACCGGCAGCGGAACGCCAGGCGGGCGCGGGGCCCGCGCCGTGCCGCTGGGGCGGCAAGGGTATGCTTTCGGATGAGGGCGCCGTGCTCATACTTTCTCTACCAGTTTCTTGCCGAACAGGCCGTCGGGAAAGACCGCCAGGATGGCGATCACCACGACGAAGACCACGATCTCGCGCCACTGCGCGCTCCACAGCCCGGTGAACGATTCTGCCAGGCCGATCATGATGCCGCCGAAGATGCAGCCGCGCAGGTTGGTCAGCCCACCGACGATGGCGGCCGAGAAGCCCTTGAGCGCGATCACCACGCCCATGAAGAGCGAGGCCGACATGATGGGAGCGATCAGCACGCCGCTCAGGCCGGCCAGCGCCGAGCTGACCACGAATGACAGCGCCATGATCCGCTCGACCGGGATGCCCATCAGCGCCGCGGCATCGCGGTTGAGCGCGACCGCGCGCATGCTGCGCCCCAGCGAAGTGCGGTGCATGGCGTAGTCGATGGCGCCCAGCAGCAGCATGGCCAGTACCAGCACCATGATCTCCTGCGAGCGGAAGCCTGCCCCGGCGATGCGGATCACGTCGTCGCCCAGCGGCGCGGCCACCATGCGCGTGCCTGGGCCCCACAGCGATAGTGCCGCGCTTTGCATGATGATGCCGAAGCCGATGGTGCTCATGACCCACGACATGCCAGCCTTGCCGGCAAAGGGCCGGATGGCCGCCAGGTACAGGGGCAGCCCCATCGCGCCCATGGCCAGCGAGGCAGCCAGCGCCGCCAATAGGTACGCCCATGGGTAGCTGGCCGGGTCGATCGCCAGGGCGCCGCCGATCAGTGCGATGGTGCCGACGCCGACGAAGGTGCCCACCGACACGAAGTCTCCTTGGGCGAAGTTGAGCGTTCGCGTGGTCGTGTAGGTCAGGCTGAACCCCAACGCAATCAGCGCGTAGACGCCGCCCATGGTCAGCCCGCCGATCAGGGCCTGCAGTACGGTCGTGGACATGGCGAGTGCCTACTTCTTGAAGTCGGCCGCTGTCATCGCGGCAAGGGTCGGATCTTCGAAGTCCACTACCTTGCCACCCTGCCAGCGCGACCAGTGATAATCCTGCGCCTGCAGCCCCTCGTGGTCCTGAATGGAGAAGGGCTTGTCGTATTGCTTGACCAGGCCGTCGACCGGTTTCTGCAGGTTCTCGAGCGCCTGTTGCACGGCTTCGCCGTCCAGGCTGTTGGCCTGCTCGACCGCCGCCGCCCAGACCAGCACCGTATCGTAGGCCTGTGTGGCGGCCCAGAACATTGAACGGTTGGCCAGTTTGGGCCCGATGCGTTCCAGCAGTGACTGACCCGCGGATGACGGGGCCGCGCTCGATGTCGTCAGGAACACTGGCCATTCCATGAGCTTGTCGCCCGCCACCTGCGGAAAGCCGCTGAACGAGGCTGCCCATGTCGTCAGGACGCGCGGCATGTAGTCGATTTTCTCCATGCTGCGTACCAGGTGGCCTAGCGGCGCTGCCTGTGCCCATACGACCAGGGTATCCACGCCGGCGGCCTTGGCTTTGCTGAGTTGCGAGGTCATATCGGTATCACGCGCGTCGAACTTCTCGATCACGGTGGGTTTGATACCGTGCAGCGCGGCGATCTGCTCCATGTCCTTCAGCCCTGCCTGGCCATAGCCGGTAGTCTCCACGAAGAAGCCAATCTTCTTGGCCTCGGGGTTCTTGGCGGCATAGGCGACCAGCGCCGCGGCCTGGTCGCGGTCGACCATGGAGATACGGAACAGGTAATTGGGACGCTTGCCGGTCGGCTCAGTGATCGCCGTACTGGATGCGCTGGACACCAGCACCGGCATCTTCTTCTGGTTGGCGATGTGCTTCCATGCCAGGGCATTGCCTGAATTGGTCGGGCCGAACACCACCGCCACTTGCTCGCGGTCGATCAGGTCGGTCATGTTCTGGATGGACTTGGGCGGCTGCCCCAGGTCGTCGCGCACCAGGAACACCAGCTTGCGCCCCAGCAGCCCGCCGCGCTTGTTGATGTCCTCGACGGCGGCCGCGATACCCATGACGCCGATCTGCCCCGATTCCGCCGAGGGTGAGCCCGAGATGTCGCCGTTATAGGCGACCTTGATGTCTTGGGCGCTGGCTCCCGCCAGCGGCAAAGCGGCAGCCGCCGCGGCCAGGACCAGTTTTCTGAACAATTTCATGTCTCTCCTCCGATGCATGCCGGCTGGGCCGGCGTTGTTGTGGTGTGGGAATGCTATGTCATGCGGGTACCGATTGGGCCGGCAGCTCGATCGGTAAAGTAATTTCCAAGTCCAATAAAAAGCCCGCCAGCGCCTTGCCGTGCGAGTCCAGGTTCAACGCGTCATTCACGCCGCCGTCCAGCACCGCATCGACCACGAAATTGATGGCATGCAGTCTGGGCAGCAAGTAGCGGGTGATCTTGCCCGGCAAGCGGTGCGCGTACACCTTTCGCACGGCATCCTCGGTGACTTGCGCAACGATGCAGGCGTAGAAGCGGGGCTCGAAGGCGATTACGCTGATGTTGGAGCGGTCGCCTTTGTCGCCGGTACGGCCGTGGGCGATTTCGTAGAGGCGCACGCACCGGAAATCATTGGCATTCATGCGAGTATCTCGTGGTAGGCGGGAACCAAGGCGCGATCGATGAAGCCCGATCGCGTCTCCAGGCGGCGGCGTACCGTGCCGCGCACGCCCCCGCCGCCGGCTGGCCCGCAGCAATACAGCGCATTGACTTCGCGCGTCAAGGCCTCGGCGGCGTCCCGTTGCGCGAACTTGCCGGCCACCCGCAAACGTACGTCGCGCGCGCCCGTGTCGGGCAGCCGGCCCAGCATGTGGCCCGCATCGTCTGCAAACAGGCTCAGCACGCCTACCAAGTCGATGCGCAGCGTGTCGTCCACGCGCTGACGGATCACGTCGGCCGCCAGCCGGGCGCGCGCCTCCGCGCGAGGGCCGGCATAAGAGATTTCCGCTTCACCCAGCCAGCCGCCTTCGTAGAAGGTGCTGACTTTCAGGGTGGCTGGCCGGCAATGGCCGCGCACGCCGTTCAGCGCCACACGGTTATCGCCCAGTTCGGTCACCGTGGCGTGGGTGATGTCGGCGGTGACGTCGGGCGTCAGGTAGGCCGATGGGTCGTGCAGTTCGTAAAGCAGTTGTTCGGTGACGGTGCGGCGGTCGACCACGCCGCCCGTGCGATCGGCCTTGCCGATGATGCAATGGCCGTCGTCCAGGATCTGCGCGACCGGAAACCCCAGATGCGCCAGGCCCGGCACGTCTTTGTAGCCGGGATCGGCGAAGTAGCCACCGGTGACCTGCGAGCCGCATTCCAGCAGGTGGCCCGCCATGGTGGCTGGCCCCAGCCGGTCCCAGTCAGTGGCCGACCAGCCGAAATGCGCCATGGCGGGTCCAACCACCAGGGATGGGTCCGCGACACGGCCCGTTACCACGATATCCGCATCATCCAGCAGCGCCTGCGCGATGGCCTCGCCACCCAGATAGGCATTGGCGCTGACCAGCCTGCCCGGGTGCGACAGCCCGAGCGTCTCGATCAGCTTCGGCGCGTCGCGGCGCACGCTCAAGTCGTCGCCGTACACCACTGCTACGCGAGGAGCCCGCAGGCCCAACTGGTTCGCCAGCGCCAGAATGCGGCGGGCCGCAGCTTCGGGGTTCGCCGCGCCGAAGTTGCTTACGATGGCGATGCGTTCATCCAGGCAGCGTGCAAGGATGGGTAGCAGCAACGGGTCGAGCAGCGGCTCGTAGCCGGCTGCCGCGTTGTCGCGGCGCGCCAATTGCGCGAGAGCGAGCGTGCGTTCGGCCAGTGTTTCCAGTATCAGCACGCGGCG
>DASPIV010000398.1:0-4665 GCA_035628955.1 Bordetella sp. | reverse complement strand
GGCGGCACTGGCCGCATAGGCGATCAACCCCTGTGTCATCGCCGTGCCCAGCAAGCCTACGCCCAGCATGCCCGCCAATAGCGCCATGGCGGATTGCGCCGCGCCCACTGCCGCCAGCACAGCCACCAGGGCCACTAGTTGCAGCGCCATCAGCCGGCGGCGATCCAGCCGGTCGCCCAGCGGCACCAGCAATAGCAGGGCCAGCGCGCTGCCGGCCTGCGTAGCCGTGACCACACCGCCGACCGCCGCATGGCCAATGCCGAAGTCCAGTGCCAGGGCATCGAGCAGGGGTTGCGCATAGTAGACATTTGCCACGCTCAGGCCACTGGCAATGGCAAACAGCAGCACCACGCCGCGCGGCATGTGCGCCGCCGCGCTCGTATCGGAAGAAGTATCCATGCCCGCAATCCATCCAATCTAGTTTTAAAACGAAACCGATTGAATGCTAGGCCAAGCAGTTTTAAAATGCAACCGATACCGCTACCCCGGAAACACCATGCCGCGCCGAAAACCCCTGAATACCGAACCCTGCCCTGTCGCACGCTGCGTCGATGTCATCGGCGATCGCTGGTCGTTGCTCATCGTGCGCGATGCCTTCGACGGCATGCGCCGCTTCGGCGACTTCCAGCGCAGCCTGGGCGTGGCCCGCAACATTCTGGCCGATCGCCTGCGCAAGCTGGTGCAAGCGGGTGTCCTGACAACCCAGGCTGCGTCGGATGGAACCGCCTACCAGGAATACATCCTGACAGCCAGGGGCGAGAGCCTGTTTCCAGTGGTGGTCGCGCTGCGGCAATGGGGGGAGCGCCACCTGTACAGGCGCGGAGAGCGCCATTCGGTGCTGATCGACAAGCGCACGGGCGTACCCATTCCGTATATGGCACCGCGCGCCAGCGACGGCACCGAACTGCCGCCCGCCACGACGAACGTGCGGAAAGAGCCATAGAGCCGCCCCGGCATGGCTGTGTAACCGGCCGTGCGGCGGCAGGAAACATACAAACATCGTTATTTCCACGCCACTGGCGTATGCTGATCGAATGCGTGCATGTGGCGGTGCACACCATCGGTGCAGGCTACATCAAGGCGGAATTTTTTTATGAAGGTCCTGAAACGCTTCCTGGCGCGCTCGCTGAACGTCGTCGTGAAGCTGCTGCCCCGGGCCCAGGAGTCCGGGCCGCCCGGTATTCCGGCCTCGTCGTCGCAGCCACGCCGCCCTAACCCCATGCAGTCGCAGTGGCGCGTGTATCGCCTGTATGCAATCGATTCGCGGCTGCTGCTGCGCGGCGAAACCGGCCGCGTCATCAGCATAGGCACCTACGGCGGCGCCGACGCGTTACTGACCTACACTCTGGGTGCCGGCGCCAACCGCGGCCCGTGGCCCTCGTTTCCAGCACTGCTGGCCGACGCCTCCCAACAACTGATTGCGTCCAAACTCGAGCGGTCCCTGGCGCAACCTGCTGAACATGTGGCTGCGTCCACCGACCTGGATCGCAGTCCTCATTTAGACGTATCGCTGTTCTTGCGCCAATGAATCAACGCTGCATTGGCCAGCCAGCATGCGACAACCCGGATAAGGAGTAGCCATGAAAATTCCATCCGCTGAACTTGCCAGCGCCCTGGCGGCAGCCGATCTGCCCTTGACCCAGGCTGCGCTATTGAAGGCACCCAAGAGCGATTACATGTCCGAGCGGCAACTGCAGTTCTTTCGTGGCCGCCTGATGGAGGCCCGCGTGGAATTGCTGGGGTCGGCCTCTGACATGCAAAGCCGCCTTAAAGAAGACGAGTCTCACGCCGACCCCGCCGACATGGCGTCCATCGAAGAAGAGCACACGTTGGAGCTACGGTTGCGCGACCGTGAATTCAAGCAGTTGCGCAAGATAGAGCTGGCGCTGGGCCGCATACGCGACGGTACTTATGGCTGGTGCCGCGACAGCGGCGAACCCATAGGCCTGCTGCGTTTGCTGGCCCGTCCTACCGCCGAACTATGCATCGAAGCCCAGGAACGGCACGAACGCGTCGAGTCCGGGCTGGCCGAACCCCGGCGGCCCTGACCGGTCGCCCTGGCCGGTCGCCCTGCCCCGCCGCCCTGCCCCGATTGCCGGGGGCCATTATTTGCCGCCGGTCCATTCCACGCTCGCGCCCACCGAGCACAGGTTTTCCACAAAATTGGGGTGCGCGCGGCGGATAGGAAGCGCATTGGTGATCTCCGAGCGCCCTTTGATGCTGGCCGCCACCATCAGCAATGCGATTGCCACACGAATGATGTAGGGGCTTTCGACTTTGGCAGGGCTTAGCGCAAGCCCGCCGAACGTAACCAGGCGATGCGGATCCGACAGGAATACGTGCGCCACGTTGCGCACATCTTCCTGCACTGCCTGGTCGGCGTCGAGTTCGGCATGGCTGGTGGCATAGGGCTTGTAATAGCCGATATAGCGATCCAGCCGCGATGAGGCGCCCGCGTCGACCAGGCCCATCCAGTCCCGCCAATCCGCCAGGGCGCGGCGCTGGGCCTCGACGCCCGCCACGTCGCCATGCACCACCAGCCCATAGGCCCGGCCCGCCAGCGATACCCCAACTTTATTGCAAGCCATACCGCTCGCTGGCTCGATGCAAGAAATTTGGTTTTGCGCCACACCGTAATAATCCCGATCGACTTTGTTTCCTAGACTGCGTTCATACCGACGTCTGCGGCACGTATCTCCAACGCCGCAACGACGGTGTCGTTCGTAAACACAGGAGCATTACATGAAGAAGACTCTGCTCGCTGCCGCCTTGGCAACGGGATTCGTCGGCGCTGCGCAAGCGGCCAGCACCAGCGTCACGCTGTACGGTTTGATCGATACGGGTATTGGCTATGAACAAGTCAAGGGCCCCAATGGCTTCAAAGAAAGCCGCGTGGGTGGTGTCAGCGGCGTCAGCGGCGGTTCGCGCTGGGGCCTGAAAGGCACGGAAGACCTGGGCGACGGCCTGAAGGCGATCTTCACGCTGGAATCCGGCTTCGACAGCCAGAACGGTACCTCGTCGCAAAGCGGCCGCCTGTTCGGCCGCCAGGCCACCGTCGGCCTGGCCAGCGATTCCTGGGGCAAGCTGGAATTCGGCCGCCAGACCAATATGGCGTCGAAATACATCGGCGGCATCAGCCCGTTTGGCACCGACTACGGCATTGCCGGCATCGGCAGCGCCTTCGGCTCGGCCAAGTCGCTGCGCCTGGACAACATGGTGATGTACCAGTCGCCCAATATGTCGGGCTTCAGCTTCGGCCTGGGCTATTCGTTCAACGCCGATGACGAAAAGGAAAGCCACTTCGCCACCGGCGACAACAACCGGGTCATTACCCTGGGCGTGAAGTACAGCAACGGCCCGCTGACCGTGGCCGCCTCGTACGACCGCCTGAACCCCACCAACGCCGTTTCCGACGCGCAGGACGTCAGCCTGCAGGAATACATCATCGGTGCCGAGTACGACTTCGAAGTCGTGACGCTGCACGGCGCATGGGGCCAGACCTACGACGGCTGGTTCTCGGGTATCAGCATGGGCGCCAGCCCGGACGACTACAACTCGCTGGGCAGCCTGCGCGTGGTGGATGGCGCGCAAGTGAACTCGATGATGCTGGGCGTGACCGTGCCCCTGGGCGCCACCAAGGTATTCGGTGGCTGGCAGCGTGCCGATCCCAAGAACAGCAAGCTCACCGGCGACGACGAAGCGTTCAACGTCTTCGCCCTGGGCATGACCTATGACCTGAGCAAGCGCACCAACCTGTATGCCTATGGTGCCTACGGCGACAACTTCGCCTTCCAGGAAGACGTGAAGAACACGGCCGTGGCCGTGGGCATCCGCCACCGGTTCTGACCGACCGGAAAGCCAGGCCGCCCTTGGACTCGGCGGCCTGGCTGGCCCGGTTGCGGGTGTCCTGTCCGATCACGCGGCTTCCCCTCCGTTGTCCGCGAGTGACGTATCCCCAAACCCGCCCGGGCTATCCGGCGTTCCGAAGGGTCGGGCCTTTCCCAATGGGTAGGCCCACTCGCCTGGCCTCGTATTCGAGTAAGGTACGGAGTAGAGGCCTTGATTGCCCGGCACCTGGGCCTGTGCCGCCAGCGGAAACCAGAACATCATGAAGACCCTTCGTTCAGCACTGCGGCCTGTTTTTGTCGCGGCCGCTTGCGCGTCGATTAGCGCCTGCGCGGACAATCCGCCCCGGCAAACCAACCTGGAATACCGAAGCCCGTCCCCTGCCACGACGCAAGGCGCGAGCAACACCCCAGGCCAGTCGGGCCAGCGTTTGACCATACAGTCCGGCGAGGGGGAAAAGCTGAATCTTCCCTGGTTTATCCGCGATACACAGGACTGGATCAACAGCAACTGACCCTGCCTCGATCCGGCGATACGCCAGCCTGCCTGCCCTTCCCCTAGCGCAGCCTCGCAACCTCGAGGCTTCTTGCCCCACAGGCCCGCACCAATTCAGAGTCGTGGCTGGCGAACAGGACGACGCGGTCTTGCGCCCAGGTGTTGAACACTTCGGCCAGCACGTAGCGGGCTTGTGTGTCGAGCCCATTGCTCGGACCGTCGGCGACGACGACAGCCGGGCGGCCCAAGGCCGCCGCCGTCAGGAAGACCTTGCGACGGGTACCCGTCGACATCTGTTCGAAGCGCTTGTCCAGGTGAGGCTCC
>DASPIV010000397.1:0-3593 GCA_035628955.1 Bordetella sp. | reverse complement strand
GTCACCTCCAGCAACGAGAAGCTCATCATCCCGCTGCTGGTCAGGCTGAAACTGCTGCTCAACGTCTTGCCCGTGGTCTTTATCTTCAGTCTGGTCATGGGCGGTATTTACCTTGGTATCGCCACGCCCACCGAGGCCGCGGCATTGGGTGTGGTGGGAGCCATCCTCATCGCCGCGCTGAACAGAACGTTGTCCGTCGCCATGTTGCACGCGGCATTCCTGTCGGCGCTGCGCACCACGGCCATGGTGGTGCTGGTAGTAACCACCGCCTACATCCTGAACTTCTCGCTCAGCCTGGCCGGTATTCCGCAGGCCTTGTCGGAGTACATCGGTGAACTGGGCTGGTCGCCTATTGCGACCATCTGGGCTTTGGTGGCTTTCTACCTGGTGCTGGGTTGCTTCCTGGAAGCCATCGCCATGATGGTCACCACCGTGGGGGTGGTCGTGCCGCTGATCGTGTCGCTGGGTTTCGATCCCCTGTGGTTCGGCATCTTCATGACCATGATGATGGAATTGGCGCTGATAACTCCGCCCGTCGGGCTGAATCTCTTCGTGGCGCAGAACATCCGGCTGTCGCGTGGGGGCATCAGCGACGTATACATCGGCGTGCTGCCATTTGCCTTCGCGATGATGCTGTTCGTGGCATTGCTTATTTACTTTCCGCAGATTGCGCTGTGGCTACCCGGCAAACTATTTTGAGTTCGGTTCGAGGCAGATTCATCTATGTATTTAACCGCCAGTAAGCTGAACGCCGAGGCGTTTTCCCCGTATGGTGAAGTGGTCGAGCATCGCGGGCAAGCAGTACGGAACACGCTGTCCAATCCGTTCAGTTCAGCAGGGCCCGGCATGGCATGGGGCTTCTCGGTCAACCTGCTGAGCCGGCAGCCGCTCGACCACATACGGGTGCGCACGCTGGAAAGGCATCCGTATTCGACCCAGACGTTTATCCCGCTGGTTCCGTCGCGGCACGTGGTCGTGGTGGGGTTGTCTGACCACGCCGGAAAACTATCCATCCCGACATTGCGTGCCTTTATTACCAACGGCAGGCAAGGCATTTCGTACAAGACCGCGGTATGGCATTTTGCTTTTACCGCGATCGATTCCGATTCGGAGGTGGCCGTCATTCTGGGCAAGACAGGCCGCGATGACGACACCGAATACACCGAACTCGATAAAGATGCCCTGATTGTTCCCGACCGCCAGGAATCGTGATGACTATTGATCCCGCTTTGCTGACTCGACGCGACTTCGTGGGTTATGGGGAAAACCCGCCCGACCCGCGCTGGCCGGAAAAGGCTCGCCTGGCGCTGAATATCGTCATCAACTATGAAGAGGGCTCAGAGGCATCGTTCGACGACGGCGACGGCATCAGCGAGATCGGCCTTACCGAGGTAAGTGGTAAAAGCTTCGCCAGCCGGGACCTTGCCGCCGA
The DNA here is from genome assembly GCA_035628955.1 of Bordetella sp. Classification (GTDB taxonomy): domain Bacteria; phylum Pseudomonadota; class Gammaproteobacteria; order Burkholderiales; family Burkholderiaceae_B; genus Bordetella_A. The sequence continues at coordinate 2,161 of DASPIV010000397.1, read as the reverse complement.
ATCGATGTTCGAATACGGCAGCCGGGTAGGCATATGGCGCGTGCTGAGGTTGCTGCGGGCACACCAGTTTCCCGCCACGGTATTCGCGTGCGCCAGGGCCCTGGAACGCAATCCGTCAGTGGCGCGCGCCGTCATGGACGCCGGCTACGACATCTGCTGCCATGGCTTGCGATGGACCGCCTTGCAATCCTTGACCGAAGAGCAAGAGCGCCAGGAAATCCGCCAGGCCATCGAATCGATCCAGCAAACTACCGGGGCGGCTCCCCAGGGGTGGTATTGCCGCTATGCCCCCACCGTCAATACCCGCAAGCTGCTGCTCGAGCACGGCGGGTTCCTCTATGACTCGGACAGCTATAACGACGAATTGCCCTACTGGATAGACACGGGCGACGGCCACCACCTGGTCATTCCGTACACCCAGGCACATAACGACGCCAAGTTCGTGCGCAGCGGCATCGCTACGGCGGATGACCTCTTCGCTTTCCTGCGAGACTCCTTCGACATGCTGTATGCCGAGGGGGCCGCACAGCCGAAAATGATGTCGGTGGGCCTGCACATGCGCTTGATCGGCCATCCGGGCCGCGCCGCGGGGCTGGCGCGGTTCCTGGACTACGTGGCCTCGCACGAACACGTCTGGGTCTGCAGGCGCATCGACATTGCGCGGCATTGGCATGAACACCATCGCCCGTCCGCGTCATAGCCAGCCTGTCATGCCGCCGTTGAACATGCTGGGGCTGTGCGACATCCAGGCCCAGCTGGCAGCCGGCCACTGCACCAGTACCGAACTGGTGTCGGCCTGTCTGGCCAGAATCGCGGCCCGCGAGCAAGACGTCGGTGCCTGGGCCTGGCTGGACACCGAGCGGGCGTTACAGCAGGCCCAGCGGTATGACGGCATGCGGCCTACTGGCCGGCACCCGTTGGCGGGCATTCCGGTGGGCATCAAGGATGTGATCGATACCCTTGCCATGCCCACCTCGTACGGCTCGGCGATCTATGCGCGGAACCAGCCCACCTGGAACGCCTACTGCGTGGCCGCTATAGAAAACGCCGGCGGCATCATCCTGGGCAAGACGACCACTTCTGAATTTGCCCACTCGGCGCCGTCGGCCACTCGCAACCCGCATGGGCTGGGGCACACGCCGGGTGGATCGTCCAGCGGGTCGGCCGCCTGCGTGGCGGATTTCATGGTGCCGGCAGCCCTGGCGACGCAGACTGGCGGATCCACCATCAGGCCCGCGGCATTTTGCGGCATCGTTGGCTACAAACCCTCGTTCGGCATGATCAATCGCTCTGGCGTCAAGCTGGTGGCCGAATCGCTCGATGCCATCGGCATCATGGCGCGTACGGTGGCTGATGTGCAACTACTGGCTGGCGTGCTGACGCCGCTACCGTCCTTCCATCCGGCGCGGAGCGCACCGCGTATCGGTTTCTACCGGACACCGTATTGGAACCAGGTGGATTTCGATTGCCAGGACGCGTTGCTGGCCCGCTTGCAGCGGTTGGCGCGTCATGGCGCAAGGGTGTCTTCCGTGCCCGACCTGGAGGTGCTGCGGGCGTTGTACCAGGACCAGCGCGACATCATGAACTACGAGGCCGCCCGCGCCATGCTGTTCGAATTCCAGCATTATGCGGATCAACTAAGTGATCAGTTGCGCGAGAATCTGGAAAGCGGCTGGGCATTTCCCCGCGAAAGCTACACGGAAGCCCTGGAGCGCGCCTGTATCGGCCGTATGGCATTCGCCAGGCAGGTGCAGGACTATGACGTACTTGTCACCCCCAGCGCCCCCGGCGCCGCTCCAGCCGGTCTCGCTTCTTCCGGAACGTCACTATTCAACCGTAGCTGGTCGCTGTTGGGCGTACCGACCCTGAGCCTGCCCAACGGCGCCAATACAGATCAGCTGCCGTTGGGGGTGCAATTGGTGGGGCGTCTGGGCGGCGACGCCGAACTGCTGCACTGGGCCAGCTGGATAGAGGCCCGATCCTAGGGCGGCGGGCCGGCTGGCGCTTCGATACCGGCAGCGCGCACCAAGGTCAATCCACCATTTTCGCCAATGAACCTTCCAGAAGCTTCTTATAGTGAATGGAGGGCAACTCGATCAGCGGCTGCCGGTACTGGCTCCACAAGCGCCGGTCTTCGTCGGTATGAAACACCTGGGCGGCG
>DASPIV010000396.1:0-2811 GCA_035628955.1 Bordetella sp. | reverse complement strand
TGGTGGGCGACGGCGGCTTCCTGATGACCGGCAACGAAATGATTGCCGCGGTACAGCGTCATCTGCCTATTCTGTTCATCGTGTCCAATAACGCCAGCTACGGCTCGATCCGCTTGCACCAGGAACGCTATTACCCGGGGCGCGTCAGCGGCACCATGCTGGCCAACCCCGATTTCCGGGCCCTGGGCGCGGCCTTCGGCATCACGTCGAGCCGCATCGAACGCGCCGACCAGGTCGATGCGGCCATCGCCGATGGCTTGCGCGCCACCGAGCCGCGCCTGATCGAAGTGCGCAGCAGCCTGGCGGCTGTGCTGCAAGGGGCACGGCAAGCATCCGCCGACTGAGCATCGGGCACGGCGGGCTGCCTTCGAGCTGCGCCGCCACTGAAAGCGCGGCGGCGCGCAGCGGCCTAGTTTCCCGCGGCGATATCGCCGTAGTCGAAGAACAGGTCGCCAATGGAGGCGGGCCGGTTTTTCAGCGAGCCGATCTCGTTCATGAACTGCGCGTACTTCATGACGTGTTCGGGCGTGGTCGTGTATTTGATGGCCGGGTCGTCCAGAATGCGCACCATGTCGTCCACGCTGAAGGTCTTGCCTCCGCCCATGGATTCGATCAGTACCTGCGCGGCGGCGCGCTTGTCGGCCTTGATCATGTCCTGGGCCTGCTTCAAGGCGGCCACGAAAGCGGCATAGACCTTGGGATTTTCTTTGGCGAAGCGCGTGGTGGTGGACACCATGGTGAAGGTAGTGGACCCGCCCATTACATCGTCTGAATTCATGATGGTGCGGATGCCCTGCGTGCCTTGTTCAAGCTGGGCCAGCGGCGGCGACGCAAAGTGCGCCGTGATATTGCTACTGCCGGACAGCAGCGCCGCGGCCGCATCGGCATGCCCCATGGTGACCGTGTACGGATCGAAGCGAAAGGCCTGCTCTTTGCCGTACTTCTGCACCGCGTACATCTGCATGATGATCGAGGGAATCGACGACTTCACTGAAGTCACGCCGATCTTGTCGCCTGGCTTGAGATCGTCGATGGACTTCAGGTGCGCGGCGCGGGTGTTCAGGTACATGGGCATGGAACTCATGGCCGCCACGCCCTTGACGTCGCTGCTGCCCTTGGTGCGGTCCCATAGAATCAGGAACGACGGCGGGCCGGCCGACACGAAGTGCGCCGAACCCGACAACAGTGCGTCGATCATGGCCGACGGACCACCCAGCTTGGCCCAGTCGACCGTGACCTTGATCCCCGCTTTTTCGGCCTGCTGTTCGATCAGCTTGTGTTTCTGCATCATGTGCAGCGGCAGGAATCCGAAGCCGCCGGCACCCAATGGGATACGCAACTCGTCGACCTCGGCGCGCGCGGCGGACGGCAGGGCTGCCGCCACCGCCAGCAAAAGTACGGCTGTAATTGTTTTCATGGTTTCTCCTTTGGGGTGCTGCCTGAGTTGGCCGGGCACTATCCCGCCCTGGGAACTGCCAATGTCACCAGCTTGCGTACATCGTCGATCTGCTCGAGCTGCCAGCACGCGGCGATCAAGGCTTCGACCTGCGTCGCGGGCAGCATAATGGCCTGGTCGCGGAATTTTTCTTCCAGTTGCGCATCGCTCAAGGGCCGCTGCAAATTGCCCAGCGAGTGTTCCAGCATCAGGCTGTGGGTCTTGCCGTCGTCCATGGACACTTCCACGTGCACGCTGTCTTCCGACATGGCGGGGTCGGCCTCGGCCTGCACGCGCTGGCGCACCTGGCGCATCAATGCATCGTTGACGGTTTCGTCGGTGAACTCGGCCAGGCCCGCCTTGCCGCGCACCAGTCCGATGGACGCCGCGTGATACACCGAGAACTTGCCTTCCAGGCCGGTGGAGATTTCTTTCTTGTCGCACAGGTCGCGCACCAGCGGGGCCACGCGCAGCCGCACCGCGGCGATGCCGCGGGCATCGAGCTGGTGCGAACGGCGCAGCTGGATGCAGGCATCGATGGTGGGATGAATGACGATGCCGCAGGGGAATGGCTTGTAGGTATTCTGGTGGAAATGGTAGCGGCTGCCCAGGCCGTCGGCGACGATGTCCAGGTCGTAGGCGGCCGATTCGACCGCCGCGAAGCCGCGCGGCCCTTCCAGCGCATGCCCGCCCGCGGTAAAACCCCGCTGCGCCAGCAAGGCCGCCATGTAGCCGCTCTGGGCCGACCGGCCCGGGTGGAACGACTTGGCCATCGAGCCGAACATCTCGCGCAGCCCGGCCGACTGCGTCGCGGCCAGGCCTATGGCCCACACCATCTGCTGCGCATCCAAGCCCAGCAGCTTGCCTATGGCGACGGCCGCGCCGAACACGCCGATCGACCCGGTGCTGTGCCAGCCGGCGTCATAGTGCGCGGGATACGTGGCATTGCCGATACGCGTGACGGTTTCGTAGCCCAGTGCATACGCCAGTTCCAGATCGGCGCCGTGCACCGCATGCACGCTGGCGTACGCGAACAGCGCCGATGCCACCGGCGAGGTGGGATGAATGTAATTGCTGGGCGTGGTGTCGTCGTAGTCGTGCACGTGCGAGCTGATGCCATTGAGCAGCGAGGCCAGCAAGGGATCGGTCTTCTCGGACCGGCCCAGCACGCGCGCCGTGGGCGCGCCGGCATAAGGCCCCAGCGCGGCCAGGGTGATGTCCATGGCTTCGTGCCGGCTGCCGCCCAGGGCGCAGCCCATGAAATTAACCAGGGCGCGCCGGGCTTCCTTGCGCGCGTCGGCGGGCACGTCTTCCAGGCGGGCGGCGACCACGTAGTCGGCCAACTGGCGCGTCAGATTGCGGGTATCGATACCGCC
>DASPIV010000395.1:0-3443 GCA_035628955.1 Bordetella sp. | reverse complement strand
CTACGCCACCATCAAGGCGATGCCGCCGCTGCCGGCCAGCCGCTGGACGGTGATGCGCGTCGGTCTTTACGCGCTGGGACCGCTGCTGCCCCTGGTCCTGCTGGCGTTCTCGGTGGACGAGCTCGCGGCGCGGCTGTTCGGCCTGTTGTTCTGAAGACTTCAGACTGGCGTGGGTCCGCCCCAGCGCAGCGAGGCCGAAACATAGGGTCTGCGCTGCACGGCAGCATGCACCGCGGGCAGCAGGTCGTCGCCGGCATCGGCCTTGAGCACGTAGGCGCAGGGCGCCAGCGCCATCGCGTGGCTGACCACCGCCGGCTCGGCGTGGACGGTGATGAAGACGATGCCGACGTCGCAATGTTCGCCGACCAGGCGGGCGACCGCCTCGAAGCCGGTGAGGCCGGGCATGGAGATATCGGTCACGACCACGTCCGGGTGCATCTCGTGCACCAGCCTGACCAGTGCCAGGCCGTCGCCTACCGTCGCCAATACGTCGAAGTCCTGCGCCAGGATGGCACGAAGGTGGCGGGCCATCGCCCAGCCATCTTCTGCCAGCAGTACGCGAACGCGCTTCATCGGCGACGCCGGGAGCGGAAGGACCTTCATCCTGCGCCGGGCCGCCTGGCCGGGCCACGGAAAAAAACCCTAGTGCAACAAAGTAAAACTACTGCCCGCCAGGCGCTTCAGGACACTCGGGGACCGATCAGGCCTTCCTGCTCGGCGCGCCGCACCAGCTCCAGCGTCCCATGCACACCCAGCTCCTGCATGATCGCGTACTTGTGCGATTCCACGGTGCGCACCGATACGCCCAGTTCGTAGGCGATCTGCTTCGACCGCAGGCCGCGGGCCACGTATTCAAGTACGCGCTGCTGCTTGTCGGTCAGGGCGCGACGGCGGAAGTGCGAGGTGGTGATCGCGTTGGCGGCCAGCGTGGGGGTCACGTAGGTCTTGCCTTCCAGCACCTGATGCGCGGCGTACAGCAGTTCTTCGCCGGCGGCGTTCTTGAGCACGTAGCCGCAGCCGCCGGCGCAGATCGCGCGAGAGGCCATTTCGGACTGGCCATGCATGGTCAGGAAAATGAAGGGCGCGGTCAGGCCTTCATGCTGGGCCTGGCGCATCACGTCGATGCCGCTCATGCCCGGCATGCTGATGTCGGCGATCACCAGGTCGGGCGGATCGCGGCGTATTGCCTGGATCAGGTCCTGGCCGTTGAAGACCACCGCGATCACGTCGAAACATTCCAGCAGCAAGCGTTCGACGCCCTGGGCCACCAGCAGATGGTCATCGGCCAGGACGACACGGTGGCGGGCGGGCACGGGGGGCGAGACGGCCGTTGCGGGGCTCATGGCATTACTCCTTGGACAGAATCCGTGCACCGCGACATGCCCTGCGCGACCGAAGGCCGGCGTATGTCGCGTGGGGGAGCGCATCCTTCAGACAAAGCGTATGGGCATGGCGTGAAGCCACCGTGATGCGAACGTGATGACCGCGGCGCCGCTGCATTCGCATCGCACACGCCGCCGCGATGAGGCATAAGATGCGCCGCATCGGCCGCACCCCGCGCCGATGGACTCGTGCAAGGAGCCGCACGCCATGAGCTCTTCCTCGCCCGCTTCCGGGCTTCGGCAGTCGCGCGCGATACCACGAGGCAAGTGGCTGCGCCGTGGCGGGGCCGCCCTGTTGCTGGGCACGGCCTGCTGCATGGGGGAATGGGCCGCACGCGTGCTGTGGAGCGGCCCGCCGGGCACCCATGCCTTCGCGATCGCGCCGCCGCTGTTGCTCGCCTTGCTGATCCTGCAGGCGCCGCGGCGCTGGCCGGACGCGATGGCCGCGGCGGGCCTGGGCATGATGCTGGCGCTGCGCCTGTCCGGCACCGACTGGGCCGGTGCGCTGGTGCTGGCCGCCGGACCGCTGCTGCCGGCCGCCGCGTTGGCGTGGGTCGTGCGGCGTTGGGGAATGGCCTCGTGGCCGCCCGCCGATCTCTGGCAGGGCACGGTGTTCCTGATCGGCATCGGCGTGCTGGTGCCGTTGTTCAACGTGAACTGGACGCTGGGCTGGTCGCAACGACTCGACCTGGGCTACGCCATAGCCGAGCTGGGCGGCCTGTTGCTGGCCCAGATCGGGGGCCATCTGTTGCTGTTGCCCTTGCTGCTCGCGGTGGCCCGGCCGTCGCCCGGCAACGACGTGCCGAGCCGCGGCAAGCTGGCGGTAGCGGTGATCCTGCTCCTGCTGCCGTTGCTGCTGTGGGCCTTGCCCACCCTGAACTGGGTGCCCTCGGCGCTGATGACGGTGGCCGCCCTGCCGCTGCTGCTGTGGATGCTGGTGGAGTTCGGCCTGATCGGCGTCTCCGGCGCCTTGCTGTTGCTGGCAGCGCTAGGCATCCGGTTCAGCCTGCAGGGCGCCGGCCCGTTCGCCGGCTTGCCCGCGTCCCTGGCCATGCTCGCACTGCAGAGCTGGATCTGTGCGATGGCGGCGGCGATGTGGCTGATGTCGGTGCTGCAGGCGCAGAAGCGCGTCGCCCTGCGGCGCCTGCAGGCTGCCTACCAGCAGCTGAGCGACCTGGCCGGACGCATCCTGGTCGTGCAGGAAGAAGAACGCACGCGCATCGCCCGGGAGCTGCACGACGACATCAACCAGCAGCTGGCCGCCGTGTCGATCCGCCTGAGCTTTCTCAAGCGCGACGGCAGCCAGGCGCAGCGGCAGGCGGTGACGGAGATCCAGGACGATCTGCTGAAGGCCAGCAGCGACATCCGCGGCATGTCGCACGAGTTGCATCCCTCGGTGCTGCGCTTCACCGGCCTGGACGGTGCGTTGACCGCGTTCTGCAAGCACCATGGCCACCGCACGACGCTGCAGTTCGATTGCCAGGTGGATGCCCCGGCGGGACTGACCACGGACCAGCAGCTGGGCCTGTTCCGGATCGTGCAGGAGGCGGTGAACAACATCGAGAAACACGCGCATGCCCGGCACGCGTGGGTGCGGTTGCAGGTGCGCGGCGGCCTGTGCGTGCTGAGCATCAGCGACGATGGCGTCGGCATGGCCAGCCAGGACCCGGCGCGGCGCGGGCTGGGCCTGATCAGCATGGAAGAGCGCGCGCGCCTGCTCGGTGGCGCGTTGCAGGTGCACTCCACGCCAGGCGGCGGGGTGCGGCTGGAGGTGCGCTTCCCCGCACCGGTGGCCCCGCCTGCGTAGAAATACGTAGGCGCCCTGCGTGCAATTGCCGTAGCCGCCACGAGGGCGAACCTCCACAGTCCTGCCATCCCCTCAGCAAGGCCGGCGCGAGTCTGGCCACACGGAGTGCGCATGATCATCGGCCAAGCGGGGCGCACTGCCCGGCCTCGGTCATCCACGGGCGGCGCCCTGCCGGCTGCGTTGGCGATGCTGCTGGCGGTGGCGCCGACGTGCGCCATCGCGCAGGAAGGAGGCCCCGCCTCCACGGACGATCT
>DASPIV010000394.1:0-14060 GCA_035628955.1 Bordetella sp. | reverse complement strand
AGGCGCCAGGCCGGGCCGCCGAAGTTGTCTACGATATTCCGCCGTCTGCCGCCGACCTGCCCGCCAGCGGTGCCCACACCGCCACCGCCGTGCTCGCCGGTGGTTGCTTCTGGGGCGTACAGGCGGTCTTCCAGCACGTCGATGGCGTCACACAAGCCTTGTCGGGCTACGCGGGCGGCAGCGCCGCCACGGCGGACTACGACACTGTCAGCGGCGGGCGCACCGGTCACGCCGAGGCCGTACAGATCAGCTACGATCCTGCCCGCATTACCTACGGCCAGCTGTTGCAGATCTACTTTTCGGTGGTGCATGACCCCACGCAGCGCAATCGGCAAGGGCCGGACGTGGGCACCCAGTACCGCTCGGCCATTTTCGCGGCCGACCCCGCCCAGCGGCGGGTGGCCGAGGCCTACATCGCCCAGCTGGACCAATCCGGCATCTATCCCCGCCCGCTGGCGACCACGGTCGAAGACCTGCAGGACTTCTATCCCGCCGAGGACTACCACCAGAACTATCTGGTGCGGCATCCCGACAGCCCGTACATCGTGATCAACGATCAGCCCAAGGTCGAGAACCTGGCCAAGGCATTCGCCAGCCGCTACCGGCCGCAGCCGGTGCTGGTCGACGGCTAGCCCCGGCCGCCCGGCGGCCACTGCTTGACGCTGCCCGCTGCCCGGGCCTAACCTCGGATCCAGATCCAGGTTACGGAAGGGATAGTGTCCTCGACTTCGTCAGTGCATCATTGCGTAGGCGTTCTACTTGCGGCAGGCGAAGGCCTGCGCTACCGCGCCGTGCGCGAGTCCGCACACAAGCTGCTGGCCCACCTGCCCGACGGCCGTGCCGTGGCGCAGGCCAGCGCCAGCACATTGGTAGCGGTCCTGCCCGACACTCTTGCCGTAGTGGCCGACCGGCCGCCCGAGCTTGCCACCCTGCTTGCGCGGCTGGGCTGTTCCCTGTTGACAGCGCCACCGGCACCGCGCGGCATGGGCATATCGCTGGCCGCGGCCGCCCGGCACTTGCTGACGCGCCCAGCTCCCGCCGGGCAGTTGCCCGGGTGCGCGGTCGTGCTGGCCGACATGCCCTGGCTGCGGCCCGAAACGCTGCGCCTGCTGCTGCAACATGCGGCCAGCGACCGCATTGTCGTGCCGGTCTACCAGGGGCGGCGCGGCCATCCGGTAGTATTCGGAGGTAGCCACTTGCCCGCACTGGCCGAGCTTGACGGAGACACCGGGGCGCGTGCCTTGCTGCAACGCCACGGCGCCCTGGAAATCGAGTGCGACGACGCAGGTATATTGCACGACATCGACACTCCCCAAGACTTGCTCACAGGAAATGCTGCCCAATGAATCCTCTCGACATGGACGTCCTGCGCCAGGCGCGCGACTGGGTCGCCCAGGGCCACACGGTGCATCTGGCCACGGTGGCGCAGACTTGGGGGTCGGCCCCCCGCCAGGCAGGCGCGCTGATGGCGCTGCGCAGCGACGGCCGCATGATCGGCTCAGTATCGGGCGGTTGCGTCGAAGACGATCTGATTTCGCGGGCCCAGGGCGGCCAATTGCCGGCCCGCCCCGAACGCGTCACCTACGGCGTAACCGGCGACGAGGCCGCGCGCTTCGGCCTGCCCTGTGGCGGCACGCTGCGCCTGGTGATCGAACCGCTGGCTGACGCGCACTGGCTGGACGCCGTGCTTGCCGCCATCGGCGAACAACGGCTGGTGGCGCGCACCCTGGACCTGCAAACCGGTAGCTGCACGCTGGCGCCCGCGGGTCCCTCCGACGGCCCCGACTTCGATGGCCGGATCCTGCGCGCGGTGTACGGCCCCCAGTGGCGGCTGCTCATCATCGGTGCCAACCAGACCGCGCGCGCGTTGTGCGGCATTGCTACCATGCTCGATTTCCGCGTGCTGGTCTGCGACCCCCGCGAAGAACTGTACGCAGGCTGGGACGCCCCCCTGTGCACCCTGTTGACCAGCATGCCCGACGACGCCGTGCTTGAAATCGGCGTGGATGAACGCACCGCCATCGTCGCCCTGACCCATGACCCCAAGCTCGACGACATGGCCCTGCTCGAAGCCCTGAAATCGCCCGCGTTCTATGTGGGCGCACTGGGTTCGCGCCCCAACCAGGCCAAGCGGCGCGAGCGGCTGCGCGAGTTCGACCTGGACGATGCCCAGATCGCCCGCCTGCATGGCCCGGTGGGATTGCGCATCGCCAGCCGCACGCCGGCCGAGATCGCGGTGGCAGTGGCCGCCGAATTGGTGTGGGTACGTAATTCCCTGGGCACTGCGCAGGCCTCGTCGTACCTGGACGTCGGCAGCCTGCCGGACGGAGCGCCGCGCATCAAGGCCGGCCCGGCTTCCTAGCCAGGCTTGTCCGGCGCGTCAGCGCGCCGGCTCCGGAAGTCAACGCCAGGAGTGCCGTCATGACCCTTGCCAGCCCGTCCCGCCGATCTTTTCTGAAAACCGCCGTGATCGGCGGCACGACAATCTACATCGCCCCTTTGGGCAGCAAGGCCTATGCAGCCCTGTTCGAGCAACAACTGCTGACGCCGGTTCAATGGAACGCCGCCGATGGCCGCGCGCGCTTTCGCATCGACGGCATTGCCAAGGTGACAGGCTCGAAGATTTTCGCGCGCGATATCCGCGCGCGCGACATGCCCAATTGGCCGCACGAGCAATCGCATGCCCTGATCCTGCGCGCCACCCAGGCCGACCGCCTCTATGCCGGCCTGGACCTGTCGGTGCTCGACCCCGGCCTGAAGCCCGACCGTATGATTACCGCGGAAGACCTGGCGCGCGACCAACTGGCCTTTCCGGCATTCTATGGCGACGACATGCTCTTGCCGCAAGGCAAGACGCCCGCCTACCTGGGCCATGCGGTGGCCATCCTGATTTACCACGATTTCGTGCGCTTCCGGTATGCCAAGGACAAGCTCAAATTCCGTGATGATGTGGTGCGCTATGGCGAGCACACCGGCCCGCTGCAACGCGACCCCTGGGGCAGTTTCCGCTACGTGCGCATAGGCGGACCCACAGGCTACGACGACGATGTCTATTCCAGCCTGAAAGACACGCCCATTTTTCCGAGCGCCATGCGCAAGCACCTGCCAGTATGGCCCGATGGCATCGACCACGGCAAGCTGGACGAACAGGGCATGTATTACGCCGGGCAGATCGCCGCCGAACTCGACCAGCCGCCAGCCGACTGGCTGGTCATGCAGCGCGACTACCAGACCCAGTCGGTGGATACCGCGGCACTGGAGCCCGACAACGCCAATTGCTGGTACGACGCCGGCGCGCAGGCCTTGCACATGGTGGTGCCCACCCAATCGCCCCAGGAAGTGGCCGAGAGCACCGTCGAAATGACCGCGAAGGGCCGCTATCCGGTACGCAAGGTGTTCCTGCACCCCTGCTATACCGTGGGCTACGGCTCGAAAGACCATTGCAATATGCCTTTCTACGGGGTCGTCTGCGCCCTGTACGGCGACGGCCGGCCTGTGCGCATCGCCAACGACCGCTACGAACAGTTCCAGGCCTCGCTCAAGCGCCATGCCTTCGCCATGCGCTATCGCATCGGGGTAGACCGCAAGACCGGTTTGATGCAAGCCTTCCAGGGGCATCTCGAGGCCAATGGCGGCGGACGCGCCAATTTCTCGCCATCGGTGGCCATGGTGGGCGCCACCGCGGCGCAATCGATCTACTACTTTCCCCAGAACGACCTGACGGCGGTGGCCATCGCCAGCCGTGCCATCGATGCGGGCTCGGCGCGCGGCTACGGCACCTTGCAGAGCATGGCCGCCACCGAAATGATGGTTGATGAAATAGCCGCGGCGTTGCAACTCGACCCGATCGAGTTCCGGCTGCGCAACGTATTGAAATCGGGCATGAAGAACACGCAGGGCGCCATACCTGCCGGGGCTATCCGGGCCGACGAAATCCTGCGCAAGGCAGCCGCCCACCCCTTGTGGACCACGCGGGCCGCGCAGAAGAAGCGCTACGAGGCCCGGCATCCGGGCCAACGCTATGGCGTGGGCTTCGCCTGTGTGCAGAAAGATTTCGGCACCGGAGCCGAGTCTTCGTTCGCGCGTGTCGAGATCGACCCGCAGGGCCGCGTCAGCCTGTTCCACAGCGGCACCGAGATCGGTACCGGCATGAGCACTTCGCAAGCGCTGATATGCGCCCAGTGGCTGGGCATGCCCGCGACTCAGGTACTGACCTCGGTCACCGACTGGCCCGAGCTGCCCATGCGGACCAGCGGTGATCCCTATCTGATGAGCCAGGACGAACAGGACACCTTGGCGCGCGATCCGCACTGGACGCCCGCGTTCGCATCGCCTTCCAGCGCCACCAATTCGGCGTTCTATTTCGGGCACACGACGCGCGAAGCTGCCCGCCTGGTCTTCCTGCATGGCTTGTGGCCTGCCGCCCTGGACTTCTGGCAGCGCGGCCTGGGCGGCGGCCAGGCCGCGCCGCTGGTCGTGCGAGCCGAAGATGCGCGTTGGGTAGAAGGCGCGCTGACCTGTGCGGGCATGCAGCCGCTGCCGCTGGCCCGGTTGGCCCAGCGCGCGCATGAAATGGGGCTGGTGACCGGCGCGGTGGTGCACGGCTTCAACCGCTGGCAATGGACCGAGGCCGACTTTCCGGTAAACGGCCAGGTACGGCGCCTGCCTCTGGACGGCCTGGCGCTGCGCCACGGCGCCGGTACTGGCCAGCCCGCGCGGGATGGCGGCGTACCGAGCGCCAGTGGCTACCGCATGGTCGAACGCGCACAGGTGTTCATTCCGCCCGTGCAACGCAATAACGCGGCCGTCACCTACTACACCGCGGTGGGGTCGCTGGTCGAACTGGCGGTGTACGAAGCCACCGGCAAAGTCCAGCTGCTGTCGCATCACTCGCTGATGGAATGCGGCAACATGATCTCGCCCGAACTGGTCTCCAGCCAGCTTCAGGGCGGCCTGGCCATGGGCATCGGGCATGCCCTGCATGAATATCTGCCCTTGTACGAAGACGGCCCCGGCGATGGCACCTGGAATTTCAACCGCTATCATTTGCCGCTGGCCAGCGAAGTGGCCTTGTGGACTCAGACCGCCGACATATTGCCGCCGCTGTCCGAGACCGATCCCCCCAAAGGTGTGGCCGAAGTCGTGATGATTCCCATCGTCGGCGCTATCGTCAATGGCCTGGCCCACGCCATCGATCACCGGTTTACCGCCCTGCCCGTCACCCCCGGGCACATACTGGAGGCCCTGGCATGAGCATCTCCACCGAGCCCCTCAGCCTGACCATCAACGGCCAGGCCGTCGGCCCCCTGCAAGTGCCGGCCAACCTGATGATGATCGACTTTCTGCACGAGTACCTGGCACTGACCGGATCGCGGCTGGGCTGCGGCCAGGGCATCTGCCATGCCTGCGTCGTCATCCTGGACAAGCCCGACGGCACCAGTGAAGAAATCCGCACCTGTATCACCGGCGCGCTGTTCTTCCAGGGCAAGCGCGTGCGTACGGTCGAGGCGCATGGCCGGCGCAACGTGCAGGGCGAAGTCGTGGCCCTGTCGCCTATCCAGCAGAAATTCCTGGACCACTACAGCTTCCAGTGCGGCTATTGCACGCCCGGTTTCGTCAACGCGGCCACCGTGCTGGTCGAGCGGTTGCAGCGCCAGCCCATCGAGCGGGCCCAGGTCGAACAGGCCGTCACCCAGGCGCTGGACCACCACATCTGCCGCTGCACCGGTTATGTACGCTATCACCAGGCCGTCAAGGACGTGGTGCTGAACACGCCCGGCCTGACGACCGGAGTCTGACATGGCTCACTTTCTTCCGATGCGCACCATGCTGGCGGCCGCCTGCCTGTCTGTCCTGGCGGCCTGCGGGCAAGACGACTCCCCTCAGCCCCCCGACCCGCCGATTGCCGCCGGCAAGGATCAATTGCTGCGTGGGCGCTATCTGGTGCAGGCGGCCGATTGCGCGGCCTGCCATACGGCCGACAGGGGCGCACCGTTTGCGGGCGGCGTGCCGCTGGCCTCGCCGTTCGGCAAGTTCTACGGCACCAACATTACTCCCGATACCGAAGCCGGCATCGGCAACTGGAGCGCCGACGACTTCTACGCGGCGCTGCACGATGGCGTGGCACCGGACCGGCAGTTGTATCCGGCCATGCCCTATACCTCGTACCGGCAACTCAGCCGCGCCGACAGCGACGCCATGTACGCGTACCTGCGCACCGTCAAGCCAGCGGCCGTGCCCAACCGCGACCCCGAACTCGATTTTCCCTATAACCTGCGCTTCGGCGTGCGGTTCTGGGACTGGCTGTTCCTGGAAGACCGCCTGCCCGATGCCTCGCAAGGCAGTTCGCAGGCCTGGCTGCGCGGCCGCTACCTGGCCGGCGCACTGGGCCATTGCGCCGAATGCCATACGCCGCGCGGCAAACTGGGCCAGCTCGATGCCGACCGGCCTTTGCAAGGTGGCGCCCTGGGCCGCATCAAGGCGCCCGATATCTCTCCCGCCGGCCTCGCCTCGCGCGGCTGGACAGTCGATGACCTGAACGCCTTGTTCGCCACCGGCATCGCCCCGCAGGGTGCGGTGTTCGATGAAATGTTTCCGGTGGTGCACCTGAGCACGCAGTACCTGGCCCGGCAGGATGTCGAGGCCCTGACCACCTACCTGCTGGGCGATGCACCGCCCGCGCCCAAGGCGGTGCAACCGGCGCAGGTCGAACCCGGGCTGCGTGACAGCGGCAAGGGGCTGTACACCGCGCTATGTGCCGGCTGCCATGGTTTCGAGGGCGAGGGCAAACCGGGCGTGGCGGTTGCCATGCAGGGCAATGCCGCCCTGCGCGACGCCGATGCGCACAACCTGCTGGCGGTCATGCTGGATGGCATCCAGGCGCATGATTTTCCGGGTACCGCCGCCATGCAGGCCATGCCCGGCTTTGCCGGTACACTAAGCAATGCGCAGTTGGCCGACTTGGCCAATTACCTGCGTGCCCGTTGGGGCGGACAGGCCGCCGACCTTACCCCCGAGTCGGTCCAGGCGCTGCGGCAATAAAAACGCCGCACGCTTGAGTCCGGTCAGTAGGCGCCTGGCCTGGTCCGCTATCCTGAAACGGAGGTTCGTACCCGTCCCCCCACTTCACGGAGCAGCCCATGTTCAAGATCCTAGTTCCCATCGATGGTTCCGAATGCGCAACGCGCGCGCTGCGGGCGGCCATCGCCATGGCCGGCCAGAACGGCAACGCCGAGCTGCACTTGTTGAACGCGCCCTTGCCTATCCTGTCAGGCCACGCCCGGATGTTCCTCGACAAGCAGGAAGTCCAGGACTACTACAACGACGAAGGCGGCAAGGCGCTGGCCGATGCCCGGCAGATTGCCGAACAAAGCGGCGTGCCGTTCGTGACCGCGGTGCAGCCTGGCCAATCGGCACAAACCATCGCCGAGTATGCGCGCACACAACAATGCGCCCATATCGTCATGGGTACGCGTGGCCTGAGCGCGCTGCCCGGCATTCTGCTGGGTTCGGTGGCCAACAAAGTCATCGCCCTGGCCGAAGTTCCCGTCACATTGGTGAAATAGCCCGGCCGCGGCGCCTTCCAGGCCTGACATGCGCACCGCCCTTCCGCCTGTGCCAGCCGGCATGACCCGTGCCCGGTTCCTGCGCCTGGCGGCCGGCATGGCCGGCGGCGCCGCCATGGGCGGGCTGTGCCCTGTCACGGCTGCGGCGGCTGCCGCGCAGTTGCCCACCCGCCCCATTCCCGTATCCGGCGAACCTCTGCCCATCATCGGTTGCGGCACATACCGCGGCTTCGACGTGGATACCGGCAGCAGCAAATACCGCGAACTGGCCGGTGTGCTGGCGGCGCTGTTCGCGGCGGGCGGGTCCGTGCTCGACAGCTCGCCCATGTACGGCCGCGCCGAAGCAGTCACCGGCCAACTGCTGGCAGCTTCGAACAGCCGTGCGCGCGCCTTCCTGGCGACCAAGGTCTGGACCCAGGGCCATCACGCGGGCATCGCCCAGATGGAAGACTCATTCAAGCTGTTGCGCACCTCGCGCATCGACTTGATGCAAATCCACAACCTGCTGGACTGGCGCATCCACCTGCCCGTGCTGCGCGACTGGCAGGCCCAGGGCCGGGTCCGCTACGTGGGCATCACCCACTACACGGCCAGCGCCTACGACCAGGTCGAAGCCGTGCTGCGCGCCGAACGGCTGGATTTCCTGCAGATCAATTATTCCGCCGATGACCGCGCTGCCGAACAACGCCTGCTGCCGCTGGCCGCCGAACGCGGTGTAGCCGTACTGGTGAACCGGCCGTTCGGCGGCGGCGGCCTGCTGCGCCGCATGCAAGGCCGTCCGTTGCCGCGCTGGGCCGCCGAGATCGACGCAGGCAGTTGGCCGCAATTGCTGCTGAAGTTCGTGCTGAGCCACCCGGCGGTCACCTGCGTGATTCCCGGCACGGGCCGGCCCGCCCATATGCGCGACAACCTGGCGGCCGGATACGGGCCCTTGCCGGACCGCGCCTTCTGGGCTGCCCATTTGGCGGAACTGCTGGCTTGAATCGCGCCGCGCCATGGTCCGGTGTGGCGGTTCACAACCTCTTCCACAGGCGCAACAGCGGTTCGGGAGCCTGGCTCTCGGGAACCTGGAACCGCACAGTGGCGGTGTCGCCCACGAACCATATCTCGATACGGAAGTAGCGCTGGTCGCCGCCCAGCTCGGTTTCGCGCATGGCCACGGGCGCGGCCTGCCGCAGGGCCTGGCAGATGTCGCGCCGCTGGTCTTCGGGGCAGGCGCGCAAGTCGATATCACGTGGCGCGGCGCGCGCCGGCACATAGGCAAGCCCGCCCTGGCGCGATACCCGCACCAGCGTCGCATCCGATAGCGGCGGCAGTTCGATCATGGCAGCACCCCGACCTGGCGCCATGCCTCGCGCACGGCCTGGCGGGTGGCCGGGTCGGTGGCGGCAAGCTCGACCGTCAGCGTCGCGAAGGCCACGAAATCGGCCTGGGCGCCCAGCCGCTTGTCGCGCAGGGCGTCATACCAGATGCGGCCGGCCCGCTGCCACGCCGGTCCGCCCAGCGCGGTGGCGGCCAGATAGAAGGCCCGGTTGGGAATGCCCGAATTGATGTGCACGCCGCCGTTGTCGTCGGTGGTCTCGACGTAGTCCCGCATGTGGCCGGGCTGCGGGTCTTTGCCCAGGGCGGGATCGTCATAGGCCGAGCCGGGCTGCGCCATCGAGCGCAGCGCACGTGCATTGACGGCCGCGGTAAACAGGCCGGCGCCGATCAGCCAGTCGGCCTGGTCGGCGTTCTGGCCGGCATGATGCTGCTTGACCAGCGAACCGAATACGTCCGACAGCGATTCATTCAAGGCGCCCGATTGGCCCTGATAGCGCAGGGCCGCTTCATGGTCGATCACACCGTGGCACAACTCATGACCCACCACATCGACGGCCAGGGTGAAGCGGTTGAAGACTTCGCCATCGCCATCGCCAAACACCATCTGGCTGCCGTTCCAGAAGGCATTGTCGTAGTCGTCGCCATAATGCACGGTGCCCAGCAGCGGCAGGCCCGCATTGTCGATGGAATGGCGGCGATACACCCGCCAGAACAAATCATAGGTGGCGCCCAGGTGATCATAGGCTTCGTCGATCGCGGCATCGCCGCTGGGCGGCTGGCCCTCGGCCCGCACCAGCTGCCCGGGCAGATCGGTTCTGTTGGCCGCGCTATACACGGCGCGGCTGGCCTGGCCGGGCGGCAATACAGGTACGCCAGGCAGGCGGCCGGTGGCGGCGCCTGCGCCGTGGATGGCGCGCAAGCTGCGCTCTTGCTGTTCAATGCGCAAGGTAGCCAGGGCGCGCTGGCGTACGCGCGGGCTGGCATGCTGCGCCAGGCGATCCAGCATGTACGGGGGGATCACGCCGGAACACCAGGGGTCGGACATGACGCGGAACATGAACGGGCCTCCTTCGGGCCGCATCTGCACGGCCACGGTTTTACCTTAGCAGAAAAGTATTGCACCGGCCCCGCAGGCTTGGCGGCTTGCGGCGGGCCGGGGTATACCCTTGCCATTCGCAAAAGATTTGCAATAATGGGTGCGCTCACGGCGCGGGAACCATGCCGGTCCGGCGGGCTCTGATAGCTGGCTTTCCCCCTAAACAAACACAAGAGAATCACCATGATCAAATCTGACGATACCGGCAAGCTTATCCTGCGCCTGAGCCTGGGCATTCTGGTACTGATGCACGGGCTGATGAAGCTGTCGGGCGGCGTGGGCGGCATATCCGGCATGCTGTCTTCCAGCGGTCTGCCGGGCTTCCTGGCTTACGGCGCGTACGTAGGCGAGGTCATCGGCCCGCTGCTGGTCATTCTGGGCATCTATAGCCGCCTGGGCGCCCTGTTCATCGCGATAAACATGGTGGCGGCCATTCTGCTGGCCCACATGGGGCAACTGTTCAGCGTCACACCGCAGGGTGGCTGGGCACTGGAACTGCAGGGCATGTTCCTTTTCAGCGCGCTGGCCGTGGCCTTCATGGGCGCGGGCCGATTCGGCCTGGGTGGATCGGGCGGCCGCTGGAACTAGCAGCCCGCTTCAGCGCATGGCAAGCCCGACGGAGCCGCGCGAGCGGCTCCGTTTGCATTGGTGCTAGCATCAACCGGCACGCCTTCCGGCGAGCACGGCCAGGCGCTCGCCTCTACGCCCCAGGAGACCCACCATGAAGCATCATCTTGCCCTGTTCGCATTGGCCGCCGCGCTGTCGGCCCCGCTGAGCGGGCACGCCGAACTGCCCACCGGCGCGCCCGCCCCCGATTTTTCGGCGCCCGCCTCGCTGGGCGGACAGGTGTTTACCTTCAAGCTGGCGCAGGCGCTGGCACAGGGCCCGGTCGTACTGTATTTCTATCCGGCCGCCTTCACGCAGGGCTGCACGATCGAAGCCCGCAATTTTGCCGAGGCCACCGACGACTACAAGGCGCTGGGCGCCACTGTCATCGGGGTATCGGCCGACGATATCGATACGTTGAAGAAGTTCTCGGTCAGCGAATGCCGCAGCAAATTCGCGGTGGCCGCCGACGGCGAGCAATCGATCATGAAGGCCTACGATGCGGTACACGACCGCCGGCCCGACTATGCCAAGCGGGTGTCGTACGTGATCACGCCGGATGGCAAGGTTCTATACGCCTACACCGACATGAATCCGGACCACCATGTTGCCAATACCTTGCAGGCGCTGCGCGACTGGCGGGCCAAACAGGCGCAGGCCGGCAAATAGCCGCCGCGGCAGGCGGCGCGGATATCAGCGAGTCGCGCCGGGCAGGATTTCCAGTACCAGCTCGGCGGGGCGGCACAAGCGGGCGCCCTGTTCCGTGACCACGAATGGGCGGTTGATCAAAATGGGGTTGTCGACCATGGCGTCGAGCAGCTCATCGTCGGACACGCTGGCGGCATCCAGGCCCAATTCTTGGTACAGCGACTCCTTGCTGCGCACGGCTTCGCGTACGCTCAGGCCGGACTGCTGGATCAGGCCCGCCAGCGTCTGGCGCGAAGGCGGCGATTTCAGGTATTCGATGACGGTGGGCTCGATCCCGGCATCGCGGATCATCTGCAACACATTGCGCGACGTACTACAGCGCGGATTGTGATAAATGGTGGTGGACATGGGGGCTCCTTTCCCAAACCGACAGTCTACCCAAACCCGCCCTGCGCCGGCAGGCCCTGGCTGAATGGCCACACCGTGGGATGCGAGCCGGGCGGCATCGAAGGCCGCAGCCAGCGCGCCGGCGTCAGCGAGAATTGCGCCGCATGCCGCACCGCCGCCAACTGCCCGAATCCCGAAGGCCCGGTTTCCAGGAAGCCTGCAATCGGCGGCATGGGGCATTGCAGCCCATCGGCTACGCGGCCCAGAGAACGCAGCCAGCGCGCCGTCTGGGCCAGCGATACCCGCACATGCCACGAACCGCCCTCGGTGGCCTGGCGCGCCAACGCCACTTGCGCCCCGTACGCCATCAGGTAGCCGGAGGCGTGGTCGAGTATCTGCATCGGCAGCGGCCGGGGCGCGGGCGCCCCCGCCGCCTGCGCTTCGGCATGATTGAAGCCCGTGGCGGTCTGTACCAGCGAATCGAAACCGCGCCGCTGGGCCCAAGGGCCGCTGTCGCCGTACGCGGATAGCGATACGTAGATAATGCCGGGCCGCAGTTGCGCGGCTTCCCGCAGGCCGAAGCCCAGGGCCTGCAATGCGCCCGGGCGGTAGCCTTGTACGAAGACATGGGCGCTGCGCAGCAGGTTGGCCAGGGCGATGCGGCCGTCGGCGGTTTCCAGGTCGGCGTGCACCGACAACTTGCCCCGGCTGGTCTCGGCAATGGTCTCGATGTTGGGCAAGTGGGGAGAATTGATCAGCATCACATCGGCCCCATAGGCCGCCAGCGCACGGCCGCACACGGGGCCGGCAATGATGCGGGTAAGGTCCAGTACCCGGATATCTTTCAGCGGCCGGGCATCGTGCACGTTTCGCGGCCAGGGCCGTGGGTCGGCCTCACCGATGCGCTCGACGGTCATGGTGGGCTGGCCGGACAGCGCCAGGCCTTGGGGATGCCGGTCCCATTCGTCGAAACTGCGCATGGCGGCCACCACCAATCCCGCCTCGGCAGCCTCTTGTTCGAAGTCGAGGGCGCGCCGTTGCGACAGAGCCTGCTCGACCTCCTGCCGCGTGGTGGACGGCCCCGTGGGGCAACCCAGCAAGGCAAGCGCGCCATCGCGGTGGTGGGCGAAGTTGGCATGGATGCGCACCCAGCCGCCGTCGCCGCACCGGTATGCGCCGGTGATCTTGTCGTGCACATCGGGTGCGACGCCATCGAGCGTGAAATAGCTGCGGCATTCCTGGGCGGCGTGCAGCATGTCTATCGCGACCCGCTGGCGGGGCCCGCCGCGCAGCGTCCACAATTCAGCCGCCGCCAGCGCCGCCGCGGCCATGCTGGCCTGTGCCGCCGTGCCCACCGGGAACGACGATGGCAACACGGGTTCGCCGCCGGACAGGTCGACGTAATCCATAGCTTCGTCGGGCATATCCAACGCGCGCCACAAGCCTTGCAGCGCATCGCGCGCAGTCTTGCTTGTGCGGGATTGCCCGTTGGGCGGTGGCGGGCGTGAGTCCATCAATTTCCCATGTCGTCGCTGTAGCGTTATGCGTCCTGATTACAGAGCGGCCAGCCGGGCGCGTCAATATGTACGCATGCGGCACCGTGGCGGGGGACACATATATACATAGGTTTTACATATGCTGCACGCGATCCAGGCGCTTCAGGAAGACCTGCAATTCCTTGACCACTTGCTGATCGCCACGGGCCTGCGCGGCGTCGGCCCCCGCCTGCCAGGCTGCGCGGGCCCCGGCCAGGTCCCCCTGCCCTTGCAACGCCTTGCCGAGCCACTTCCAGGCCACCGAGTATCCCGGGTCGAAGGCCAGCGCGGCGCGCAGATGGGGGATGGCGGTGGCATAGGCCTCGCGCTCGGCATACGCCTTGCCCAGCGAGTAGCGCAAGAGCAAGTTGTCTTGCCCCTTGGCCAGCATTGCTTCCAATCGTTCGGTCAGGCCATCCATCATGTGCTCCGGCTGCGAGGTACCTGGCTGCATCATAGGCCAAGTGGATGGTTGTCCAGCGGCCGCCTGGCCTTTCCGCAAGGGCAAGACCAACTGTTTCGGCGCGTATCAGCTCGCTATTTCCTGAATTTGCGCGGTCGATCCTGGTCAAATTGGCAATAACGATCTTGGGAGTACACACACCGTGCGACTTCGCCTACTTTTGCTTGAGGCCACGTCGGTACTGCTGGCCGCCGTTGCCGCCACCGCTGCCGTCGCCCAAACATCGGTCGACGCCTTGCCGCTGCCTGCGCTGGTCAACCGGCTGACTTGGGGAACAACTCCAGGCGAACTTGAACGGGCTGGCCAATTGGGCGCGCAAGCCTACATCGAGGCGCAGCTGCGCCCCGATGCTTCCGCCGCTTTGCCGCCCGAGGTGCAGCGCAAGATCGACGCCCTGTCCACTACGCGCCAGTCGACCGAGGCGGCCTTGATTGAA
>DASPIV010000393.1:0-3217 GCA_035628955.1 Bordetella sp. | reverse complement strand
ATCAATCCCTACGTCTGGTGGGGCGTGGTGGTGATCTGGACCCTGATCGTATTCTTTATCGTGCGTGCCTGGGTCGGCGCCGACGTTGCGGCGGCGCGGGCCCGGCCGGTGCCTTCGGCCGACCTGGCCACGCTGGCCTCGCAGCTTTCCGACGAAGTCCTGTCGGTACTGCGATGGGTATGGGGCAGCCGCGACGAGCCCTACACCGTGGGCGACCTGCGCCAGGCGCTTGCTGAACTGCGTCACGGACGCATCGGCAAGATGGAACTGATCCGCCAGCAAGGCGATATCCTGGAAGGCCGGGCCGCCCACCCGCTGCCTGCCGGCGGCTTGCCGCCAGCCCGGCCGCACGCCGTGCCCCCAACGGTGCCGCCCGCCGCCCCAACCGCAACCGTGCCGGCCGGGGCCCGTATCGAACCCAACTTGTAGCCTTTGCTGCCCTGGCCGTTGCGTTGCGGCCAAAAATATGTTTGACTTACGGCTTATGGCCGATATCCGATTCCCCCTCGCGATTGCCTCCGGACGCCTCAGCGCGCCGGGCGCCGGCCTGCGCGCGACCCTCTCCCTCATCGCGCTATCGCTATACCTACCGATCGGTTGCCGGGCCTAGCGCCCTGTGGTAGCTCGGCAGCCACGCTCGCCACCAGCCTGTTCCCTGTTCATTGCATGACCCCAGCCGGCCCATCCATGGCTTGCTGACGGCCCCGGACCATTATCCCGGCCTGCCGAACAGGGACCCCCGGAACCGAAACCGGAATCCATCCCGCCACCCATCGGGAATATTGATCAAGGTGTACTGATGCTTGCCAACCCCGCTACCAAATACGTACCGTTCGCGCCGTTCGCGCGCGACTTCTCTGAACGCACCTGGCCCAGCCGCCGCATCACCCAGCCGCCCATCTGGATGAGCACCGACCTGCGCGACGGCAATCAGTCACTCATCGAACCCATGAGCGTCGAGCGCAAGCTGCGCTTCTTCGAGCAACTGGTCAAGATCGGCTTCAAGGAAATCGAGGTGGGTTTCCCCGCGGCATCGCAAACCGATTTCGACTTCGTGCGCAAGCTGGTCGATGAAAAGCGCATTCCCGAAGACGTCACCATCATCGTGCTGACCCAGTCGCGCGAAGACCTGATCAGCCGCACGGTGGAAGCTGCCGCCGGCGCCAGGCAAGCCATGGTGCACTTGTACAACGCCTGCGCGCCGGCGTTCCGCAAGGTGGTCTTCAACATGAGCAAAGACGAGATCAAGCAGATCGCCGTGTCGGGCACGCAGTGGATCAAGCAGTACATGGGCCAGCATCCCGAAACGCAATGGCGCTACGAATACTCGCCCGAGGTCTTCAGCACCACCGAACCCGAATTCGCGCTGGAAGTGTCCAACGCCGTGGCCGAGGTCTGGGGCGCCACGCCGCAGCGCAAGATGGTGCTGAACCTGCCCGCCACCGTCGAGGCCACGACGCCCAATCTGTACGCCGACCAGATCGAATGGATGCACAAGAACCTGGCGCGCCGCGACAGCATCATCGTAAGCGTGCACCCGCACAATGACCGCGGCACGGCCGTGGCGGCCGCCGAATTCGCCGTCATGGCAGGCGCCGACCGCATCGAAGGCTGCCTGTTCGGCAGCGGCGAACGCACCGGCAATGTCGACCTGGTGACCCTGGCGCTGAATCTGTACTCGCAGGGCGTGCATCCGGGCCTGGATTTCTCCGACATCGATGAAGTGCGCCGCTGCGCCGAATATTGCAATCAGTTGCCCGTGCACCCGCGCCATCCGTATGCCGGCGACCTGGTATTCACCGCCTTTTCGGGTTCGCACCAAGACGCCATCAAGAAGGGCTTCGCACAGCAAAAACCCGACGCCGTATGGGAAGTGCCCTACCTGCCCATCGACCCGGCCGACCTGGGCCGCAGCTACGACGCCGTCATCCGCGTCAACAGCCAGTCGGGCAAGGGCGGGGTGTCGTACCTGCTCGAACAGGAACACGGCCTGGTGCTGCCGCGCCGCCTGCAGATCGAATTCAGCCGCGCCATTCAGCGCGTCACCGACGAAACCGGGCGCGAAGTCACGGCGGACGACGTGCACACCATTTTCAACCGCGAATACCTGGAGCAGCACACCCCCTGGAAACTCGTGCGCCACCGCATCGACGGCGACCCGAGCGCCGGGCAGGGCAAGCAGTTCAGCATCCAGGTCGAGCTCGACTACAACGGCGAGCGCCGCGTGGTGACGGGCACCGGCGACGGCGCCATCTCGGCCTTCGTGGCGGCGCTGGACGTGCCCGTGCGCATCATGGACTACCACGAACACGCCATCGGCACCGGCACCGACACGCGCGCCGCCAGCTATGTCGAATTGCGTGTCGGCGATTCCGCCACGGGCTTCGGCGTGGGTATCGACCGCGACATCGTCACTGCCTCGTTCCGGGCCGTGCTCAGCGCCGTGAACCGGCACCTGGCCAACGGCGCCAACGTCCAGTCCGAAAGCGAAACCGCCCAGGCCGCGTGATCCGCGTCCCAGGCTCGCAGGCCCGCCTACCGGCGGGCCTTTTTATTTGGGGCAGGCCAGCGGACGCCGCCCGGACATGTGCGAGGACTCAACCCTGCTCGTCCGGACGCAGCACGTTCAACACCCAGCGCGCAATGGCCAGCGTGCGGTGGTCGTCGCCGGCGCGGCCGACGGCTTGCAGGCCCACCGGCAGGCCTTGCGGGCCGGTATGAAAGGGCAGGTGCACGCAGGGCAGGCCGAACAAGGTCCAGACCCGGCAGAATAGCGGGTCGCCCGTGCCCTGGTCGAAGAAGGGCGCTTCGCCGCTGGCGCTGGGCGCCAGCAGGATGTCGTACTGTTCGAACCATTGCGCCACGTGCGCACGCCCTTGCGCGGCGCGCTCGAGGTTGGCGGCATGCTGCTCGGCGCCGATGGACGCGCCGGCTTCCAGCAGCGCCCGCAGCGAGCCGCTCAGCTGGGCCGCATGGCGGCTGTGCTCGAAAGCCAGGGCCTGGGCCGCCTCGAAGCTCATGATGTCGGCATGCACCTGCACCAGGGCGCAGAGATCGGCCGGCAATTCCAGTTCGTGGACCCGGGCGCCGGCGCGCGACAGCGCGCCGGCGGCTTCGCTGAAGGCCGCGCGCGTCTCGGCCTCGGTATGGCGCCACTGGAGCGTGCGGTACATGCCGATGCGCGGCTTGTCGTCGTAGTCCAGTTCGCGCAGGCGCG
>DASPIV010000392.1:0-8879 GCA_035628955.1 Bordetella sp. | reverse complement strand
AATCATGGTGGCCGCCAACTGGACGGCGCGCCTTCCAGTATCCGGGCCTTGCCTGCCATTGCGCAAGCTGTGGGCGCACGTACCGAGGTGCACCTGGATGGCGGTATACGCAGCGGCCAGGACGTGCTGAAGGCCTTGGCGCTGGGCGCGCGCGGCGTCTATATCGGCCGCGCCATGCTCTACGGTCTGGGTGCGGCAGGCGAAGCCGGGGTGACGCGCGCTTTGCAGATCATTCACAAAGAACTGGACCTGACGATGGCCTTTTGCGGGCGCACGGCGGTCGGGCGACTCGATTCCAGCGTGCTACTCGACGGCCCGCCGGCCTGGCCCGCGGCACTGGCCGCCTAGCCCGGCGCAGGCTGGCCGGGCAAGCCGCGGGCGCCGCTATTTTTCTGCCTTGGCGCCCGAGATCTGCACCAGTTCAGCGGCTTCGCTCATGCCCTTCTGAACCATTTCCCAATACGCGTCGATGGACATGGGTTCGGCAGGCACCGAGCCCATATCGACGAACTTCTTGCGCAAGTCCGGATCCTGCAGCGACTTGGCCAGGGCCTCGTTGAGTGTGTTCAGGATCGGGCGCGGGGTGCCCGCGGGCGCCACCAGGCCGTACCACGATTCCATATAGAAACCCTTGACGCCGGCTTCGTCGAAGGTGGGCACCTGGGGCAGCGCGGGAATGCGCGTTTTGGCGGTGATGGCCAGGGGGCGCACCTTGCCTGAAGAGATAGGCGCCAGGGCTCCGGTGGTGATGATCATGTCCACACGGCCCGCCATGACGTCGGTCAGCGCCGGCGCGGTGCCCTTGAACGGCACATGCAGAATATCGATACCGGTGCGCGTCTTGAAGCTGGCGCCTGCCAGGTGTTGCGACGAACCCACGCCACCCGAGGCATAGGTCAGCTTTCCTGGGTTCTGTTGTGCTTGCGCAACGTAGTCCTGCACCGTTTTGTAGGGGGAATCCATCGGTACCAGCATCGTGGATGGCGAGGTGTTGACCAGGCCGACCGGGGCGAAATCCTTGATGGGGTCATAGCCGATGTTGTCGTACAGCGCCGAATTCAGGCCATGCGAGGCCACCGTGGCCAGCATGATGGTGTAGCCGTCGGGCCTGGCGCGTGCCGCCGCAACCGAACCGATATTGCCGCCGGCACCGCCACGGTTGTCTACCACCACTGCCTGGCCCAGGTGCTTGCTCATTTCGGCCGCCACCATGCGACCCACGCCGTCGGCGGGCCCGCCGGCCGCCCAGCCGACGATCATGGTGATCGGCGCGGCCGGATAGTCGTCGGCGGACTGCGCAGGCACGGCATAGGCCGACAAACCCAATGCAAGAGTAAGACCGGCGAATCCATAAGAGCGAACGCTAGCAGCCATGAGTGCCATCCTCAAGAATAAAAGCAGAAGCGTACCCCATGCTGAGAATGAGCATATCGATTGATTTTTCTTACCCTTTACAGAGCACCGCACTTAAGCTTGAGTCGCCAGGTGACGTAGGTCTGGTAGCAGGGCGCGTTATTGCGCATACGAGATTCCACTAAATGCAAGGAGCTGACATGACAATCACGCGAGCACTGTGGGTCGGTATGTTAGTTGCGGCGATGGCCACGCCGGCCTGGGCCTCAAGTGGGCGGATACAGTTCGTGGGCAGCATTGTGGTTCCAGCTGCCTGCACGGCGGATATCCAGATTCGTCACGGGGCCCCGAATGCCACGGTGGATTGCGGCATCCCGGCCAGCGCTTCCACGCCGCAGCCTTGGAACACGCCCCTCGCCGATGTAGCGGTCAGGCCGTTGCAGGCCCATACGGCCCAGGCGGGCGGGCTGCGCCGATACGTGATTGATATGACGTATCGCTAGGACGCCAGACGGGGCTATTGATCGGCCGGTACGCCGGCCGCTTCAGGAATCGGCGGTTTCGTTGATGCGTCGCGACAATTCCCGGGTGGACACCACGCGCCGCTCGGTGTTTTCCATTGAAGCTTCGTCGTCCGCCATATTGGCAATGATGGCCAGCAGTACCTTTCGGGCGGTCTTGATCTCGGTGCTGGTCAGGCCGCGAGTGCCGATGGCGTTGATCTCTTCGGCCAGCGGAATCAGCTTCTTCTTCAGCGCCCGGCCATTGCGGGTAAGAAAAACGTGGATGTTCTTGTTGTTGCCCGGCAAATGCTTGCGTTCGACATAGCCCAGTGCTTCCATCGCTTTCATGGCAGCATAAGTCGTGGGCTCCATGACGCCGGCCTGTTCACTGAGTTCGCGTTGCGTCAGGCCGTCTTGTTCCCACAGGATGCGCAGAAAGGCCCAATGTCCGAACGAGACATTGTGATCCGACAAGCGCATCTGCAAGCCCCGCACCAGGGCGCGCGTGGCGTCTTTGATCAAGTGTGCAAGGCGGTCATGCGGAACTGCCTCGCGCCAATGGGCCAGTACCTTTCTCGTTTCTTTGGAAGTCATGCGCAGGCAGCGTAATGGAATCGTAAAGTCGCGGAAAATGATACCGCAAAGCGCCAGGCAGCCAACGCACGGCGGCCGGGCGGGCATTGCGTCATGCCGTTACCTGGTGGCGCAACGGCATGTCCGCGCCGGTGCCATCGGATTGCAGCATGGCCAGGCAGATTTCCAGGGTGGCCTTGGCCCAGCGGCCTCCGTGCAGCGCGGGACGGTCGCGATGGATGGCGTCGTGCAGTTCATCGATGACTTCCAGGCGCGGCGCCGCCGGTGCCGGCAAAGGCAGGAACTCGCGGCGGTCGTCGCCATAGACCAGGATGCCGGTGGGCATCGGCCGCAAGTCGGCCCGCTCGCACGATACCAGGATGGAACCGAAATGCTGGTGCGCGGCTCGTGGCGTGCCGGGGCGCGTCGGCGCTGTGTACTGCGGGCCGCCATAGGTGCCAGCCGCTTTCAAGGCGGCTTCGTGTTGCGGGTGGTTCAGGCCGAGCAGCTTGCGGCGTGCCGCGCCATAATCGGCCGGGTCCTTGGACTGGCCCATTTCACCGATCCAGCCCATCCATTCATCGGAATCAAAATGGGCGTAGCCGTTGTAGTTCAGCGAGGCGTAGGCGCCGCCGTCGAACCACAGCAGCGCGCTATAGGCGCCCTCGGTGGGACGCCCCGGATCCCAATTGCCCAGCGCGCAACGCAGCCGGGCCGGACGCTGGCCGACCAGCATGCGTACGATATCGACCTGGTGGGCGGCCTGGCTGAACACGGCGCCGCCGCCTTCCCGGGTGGCCAGTTCTTCGGGGCGGCGCGGGCGCAAGAGATAGTCGGTGTAGTTCAGCGCATGCACCATTTTCACGGCGCCGAATTCGCCTTGCGCAATGCGATCGCGGCATCTCAGGTAGGGCGTATCGAAGCTATGGCAATGACCGATCACCAAGTGCACCGAGGCAGCCTCGCAGGCTTCGATCATGGCATCACATTCAGCCAGGCTGAGCGCCATGGGCTTTTCGGCCAGCACGTGCTTGCCGTGCGCGGCCGCCAGGCGGGTGTGCTCTGCATGGTGCTGGTGCGGGCTGGCCACGTACACGGCTTGCACCCTGGGATCCTGGACCAGCGCTTCGGCCGAATCGTAGGCCGGGCACTGGAAGTCGGCCGCGAACTGGGCGCGGGCGGCGGGCCGGGGGTCGCAGGCCGCAACCAGTCGCACGCGTGGGTCGCCCAGGAAGGACGGCAACATCAGCGAGAAGGCGCGGCCCAGTCCGATGACGCCTAGATGAAGGGGGGCAGTCGCCATGAGGGGTCCAGGGTCGTGGTTGGGCACGGGCGGCTACAGGTCGAGCACGATTTTTTCGCAGCTTGCGCGCGATACGCAAACCATGATCTGGCTGTCTTGCTCGTCGGGCATGAGCACCATGTCGCGGTGGTCCACCGTGCCAGCCAACAGGCCGGTGCGGCATGAGCCGCAGGTTCCGCTTTCGCACGAATGGCCCACGCGCACACCGGCTTCCAGCAGTACCGCAAGGATGGACTTGCCCACCGGTACGCAAAGTTCGCGCCCGGATTGGGCCAGCGCCACCGTGAAGGGCTGGTCGTCGGGTTGCCTTGCGCCGCCTTCGAGAAAGCTCTCGAAATGGATTCTGCCGGGCGACCAGTGGCCGGACATGTCGCGCACGGCTTCCATCAGGCCACGCGGGCCGCAGCAATACACATGGCCCCGGTTTGGCTTTTCGAGCACGGGCCATAGATCCAGCGACTGTGCCGGGTCGCCATGGTCGTGGTGAATGCGTACCGATGCCTTCAGTTCCGGGCTGCCCAGTTCGTCCAGGAAAGCCGTGCCGGCGGGCGCCTGGCTCAGGTAATACAGTTTCCAGGGCACCGCGGCGGGCGTGCCCAGTGAGCGGATCATGGAAAGTATGGGCGTGATGCCTATGCCGCCCGCGATGAAGACCAGGCTGCCCGGATTGTCGACCAGCGCAAACGCGTTGTCGGGCATGGAGGTAGGTAGCGTATCGCCTACCGATGCCTGGTCGACCAGGCTGATGGAGCCGCCGCGGCCCTGCGCGTCGCGCTTGACCGTGATGACATAGCGGTCGCGCTCGGCGGCATCGTTACATAGCGAATACTTGCGCAGTTCGCCGTTGGGCACCCGCACTTTGACGTGCGAGCCGGGTGTGAAGGGCGGCAGTTCGCCGCCCTGGGCATGGCGCAGTTCGAATGAACGGATGCCGTCGGCGGCGTCGACGATGCTGGCGATGCGCAACGGCATCAAGGTTTCTGCGCCATGGGCAGACTCGGTCATGGCAGTCTCCTTTGCGCGGATGGCCCTAGATCTTGTAGGTTTCGTAAGTGCTGGGGTGAAACAGCTCGTCGACCGCGACGTGGCGCGTAGACAGGCCCTGAGCATGATGGTGGCGGGTAAACGCTTCCAGCGTGGGCCGGTTGGCATCGACCCCGTAGGCCCAGTAGTTCTCGCCCAGCGTGTCGCGCGCGGCCTTCAGCTGTTCTTCGACGAATGGCAGGGTGACCTTGGTGGCCGAGGTATCTTCGAGCTTGGCCAGAGCCGCCGCTTTCGATTGCTCGAAGGCCTTCAACAGCGCGCCCGGCAGCCAGGGATGTTGCTGAGCCAAGGCCTTGCGTACGCCCACTACGTGCATGATGGGAAATATGCCCGTGCGCCGGTAGTAGTCTTTGGCCACGACAGTCGGGTCGTCGAACAGCCAGCCTACGTCGGGGTTGGCGCGCGCGGCCCCGAACGGCGCGCGCGGCGCCATGAAACCTTCGATTTCGCCGCGGTCCAGCATATCGGAAATCGTGGTGGCTTCGGGTGCATTCACCATTTTCACGTCGGCGGGCAATTGCAGTTTGATCTTCTCGGGGCGGCCCGGCTGATCGATACCGCCACGCACCCAGGTGACGTCGGACGGCTTGACGCCGTAGTCGTCGGCAAGCAGCGCGCGCGCCCAGACATTGGCGGTCAGCTGGTATTCGGGAATGCCGATGCGCTTGCCCTTCAGATCCTGCGGCGAGCGGATGCGGTCTTTGCGCACGTAGATCGACGTATGGCGGAACGCGCGCGACAGGAAGATCGGCAGGGCGATATAGGGACAGTCGCCGCGGGCATGCTTGACCAGGTAGCTGCTGAACGACAGTTCGCTGATATCGAAGTCCTGGAAGCGGAACGCGCGAAAGAACATCTCTTCGGGGTTCAGCAGCATATAGGTGGGGTCTACCCCATCAATCTGCACGGCGCCGTCGTAGAGCGCGCGGTTGCGGTCGTAGTCGCCCATGGCGATGGATAGCGGTAGCTTGGCCAACGTGGTCTCTCCTGGATTCAAGCGGTGGTCTGGTAGTTGCCAGCCAACTGCGGGTCGTGGCTGGATTGCGCGCCGGCGGGCTGCACAGCGAATTCGCGCCAATCGGTGGTCTTGGGCACGATGGCCTGGAACGAGCAGACATCGGCGGGAATGCGCAAGTCGCCCGTGCCGATGACGGGCTCGCCCTTCTGGAACGCCTGCACGGCGTCCAGCATCTGGCGCCGGAATTCCACGATGGCCAGGTCGCTGGCGCCCAGCCGCTCTTCCGGACGGTTGGCCAGCGGCCCCATGGTGACCCACATCGCAATGTCCTGGTTCGGAAACCCCCTTATGCCCGTGAAGTTGCCGGCTTTCATGGCCTGGCGGTCTTGCCAGAAGCGATTCCCGGTATTGCGTAGCGGCCGGTAGCGCTCGTCCAGGTCGATGCCGACGCTGGTGCCCAGGAACTTGCGCCAGGTCTCGGTGTCGGGCGTGGTGGCTTTTTCGCCCCAGGCTATGAAGTAGAACGCGGTGTTCGTGTCGTCCATGGGCACGTTGATGTTGGCCACGTTGTACAGATTGTTGGGCGGTATCAGCACCGTACTCGGAGCCACGAACACGGTGGACCGCACATAGTCGTTCTGCGCGGCGTTGGTAATGGGCCGGCGGATGGCGGCATACCGGAAGCCGAATGAGGTGCGCTGCACTTGCAGGCGCGGAGCCTTGTCGGTAGAGGGGCGCAGCCAATTCTTGTCGGTGGCTTCGGCGCCGCCGACGCGGGCGGGTACGAAGTCCGATGAATGCAGGCTGGAACTGTGCGCCGAGTCGATGGCGCCTTCCAGGATCTGTGCCCAGTTGCAGGGAATGAGCACCTTGGCGATGCTGACCTTGGTTTGTGCGGTGGGGGCCCACGACGGCGGCGTGAACTCGGGGATGTCATCCTGCGGGCCCATGTAGGCCCAGATGACTCCACCCCATTCGTGCACCTTGTAGGCTTTGTGCTTTACCTTTTGCGCCATGGTGCTGGCTGCCGGCTCGGAGACCATTTCAATGACCGTGCCTTCGACGTCCATCTTCCAGCCGTGATACAGGCAGCGCAGGCCGCATTCTTCATTGCGGCCATACACCAGGGACACGCGGCGGTGCGGACAATATTCGTCCATGACGCCGACCCGGCCGTCGGTGTCGCGAAATACCACCAGGTCTTCGCCCAGTACGCGCGCCTGCACCGGATCGCAGTCCGGCTCGCTGACTTCTTCGCTAAGACAGATGGGAGTCCAGTGCCTGCGCATCAATTGGCCCATGGGCGCGTCGCCGACGACTCGGCACAACAGTTCGTTCTCTTCGGTTGTCAACATACGGGTTCCTTCCTGTCGATGTAGGGCGCGACGGTCCGCTGCGGGGCGAGCGTGATGCGCGCCCCGCGCGGCGCCGAGGCCAGGCTAGTCAGCCTTGATGCCGGCCGCCTTGATCGCGCTTTGATAGCGTTTGGCCTCGTCGTCGATGGCAGCCTCATACTGGGCGGGCGTGCCGCCCACGGGCTCGATGCCCAGCGTGTTGAACTGCTTGACGACGGCCGGGTCCTTGACCGCCTTGGCAATGGCGGCACTGATTTTCTGCACGGCGTAGTCGGGCGTGCCGGTGGCGGCCAGCGCGCCCACCGTGACGGCAAAGTTGAAGTTGGGAATGAGTTCGGAGATCGCCGGGATATCGGGCGCCAGGGCAGACCGCTGGCCGGCATTGGTGGCCAGGATTCTTGCCTGGCCTTTGTCGGCGAAGCCGGACAGCGAGGGCAGGGCAGCGAACACCACGTCCACCTGATTGCCTATCAGGGCGGGCACAGACTGGCCCGACCCGCGGAACGGCACGTGAGTCACGTCGAGGTTCAACGCGATCTTCATGGCCTCCATGGTCAGGTGATGCGAGCTGCCGATGCCCGAAGAGCCATAGTTCAATTTGCCCGGATTGGCTTTTGCACGCGCCACGAAATCTTGCAGCGTAGCGATGCCGGTTTGCGTGCTGGTGGCCAGGAACAGCGGTGACGTGGCGATCAAGGAAACCGGCACGAAATCGCGCTTGGGGTCGTAGGGCAAATTCTTGTAGAGCGACGGATTGATGGACATCATCGATCCGTCGGTGACCAGGTATGAGTAGCCGTCAGGCGGGCTGCTGCTGAGGGTCTGCGCGGCGACTACGCCGTTGGCGCCGGGTTTGTTTTCCACCACCACGGGTTGGCCCAGGCTGGTGGTAAGGCCCTGGGCGACCACGCGCGCCACCGTATCGGGCAGGCCGCCTGCCGCATAGGGAACAATGAATCGAATAGAGCGTGAGGGGAACTGCGCTGCCTGTTCGCTGGCCTGTGCAGCAGTGGGTGCGGCAAGCGCCGGCACGGCGGCCATCAGCGAGGCCAGGACGATGCTACAGCCCTGCCGCCGTAGTGCTGGTCGGTATTGAATCATGAGTCTCTCTCCGTTTTTTCGTGGCACGTTCTTGGATGGGATACGCCTGTTTTATTGCGGGTTTCGCAATTGGCGATGTTGTGGCGTGCCATTGAATAATATTAGATAGCTAAGAATAATTCAACGCATCGAGCCGCATGCCGTGTTCTTTTTTTCAGGGTCATGTTCCGGGCGTCGCGCCGTTCACGGGCAAGCGCGTAGAGCCCGCTGCAGCAAGCTGCGCGGGCAGGGCGGTGCGTTGCCATCGGCAGCGCACGTTGATGCGATAGCGTGTGGGCTAGCCGGAAACGCGAACTATCACGGCAGCAATTTCAATGGTTGTGCTCTTGCTTTCTACACATCGAAGAACACGGTTTCGTGTGTGCCTTGCAGGTGAATGTCGAACTGGTATGCAACACAGTGCTCATACGGGAGCCGGCAGGCGATCAATGTGGCGCGGCGCTCTGGCGGCACGGCCGCCAGGACGGAATCGTGGGCATGGGCGTCGGCGTCGTCTTCGAAATAGATGCGGGTATAAGCATGCAGCAGCATGCCGCGCATCATGACGATGACGTCGATGTGCGGGGCCGACGCGGGCCCTGTGGCGCCGGGCTTGACGGTTTCGACGATGAAACGCGCCTGCGGGTCGGTGCCGGTGCCGACGCGCGCAAAACCATGGAACCCGGTGGCTTCGTTGTCTTCCAATGAAT
>DASPIV010000391.1:0-4103 GCA_035628955.1 Bordetella sp. | reverse complement strand
CTGAACGGGCCCGGATAAGCCATGAGCGAAACGCCGACACGCAGGCGCTGGCGGCTGCCGTGGCGCGTATCGGCTATACCGCTTATCCCATCGCCGCCCCGGACGGCCACGAAGCGCGCCAGGAGCAGGCCCGTGCCGATGAAGCCCGCGCCCTGCGCCGGGCATTCTTCGTTGCCCTGGTACTGACCGTGCCCGTGTTCGTATTGGAAATGGGCGCACACGCTTTTCCCGCCATGCATCACTGGGTGGACTCGCGGCTGGGCACGCACAATAGCTGGCTGCTGCAATTCGTGCTGACCACCGCCGTGCTGGCCTGGCCCGGCCGGGCTTTTTTCAGCAAGGGCCTGGTGGCGCTGTGGCGGCGCGCACCCGAGATGAATTCGCTGGTCGCAGTGGGCGCGGGCGCGGCCTGGGCATACTCGGTGGCCGCCACGTTCGCCCCGCAATGGCTGCCCGAAAATGCGCGGCACGTTTATTACGAAGCGGCGGCGGTCATCGTGACGCTGATCTTGCTGGGGCGCATGCTGGAAGCCCGCGCCAAGGGGCGCACCGGCGCCGCCATCAAACGCCTGATCGGCCTGCAGCCCCGCACCGCACGGGTGCTGCGCGACGGCCAGGCGCAAGACGTGCCCATTGAACAGGTGCGGCTGGGCGAGCAAGTAATGGTGCGTCCGGGCGAAAAAATACCGGTGGACGGCGACATCATCGAAGGCAACTCATATGTCGACGAATCGATGCTGACGGGTGAACCCATGCCGGTGGAAAAGCGTGCGGGCATGCGCGCCACCGGCGGCACGCTGAATACTACGGGCAGTTTCACCTTGCGCGTCACGCATACCGGCGCCGACTCCATGCTGGCCCGCATCATCCGCATGGTGCAGACGGCCCAGGGTGCCAAGCTGCCCATCCAGGGGCTGGTGGACCAGGTCACGGCGTGGTTCGTACCCGCTGTCATGGCCATCGCGCTGCTGACTTTCGCCGCCTGGCTGGCCTGGGGGCCGGCGCCCGCCCTGCCCCACGCGCTGGTCAATGCGGTGGCCGTGCTCATCATCGCGTGTCCGTGCGCCATGGGCCTGGCCACGCCGACCTCGATCATGGTGGGCACCGGCCGCGCCGCCGACCTGGGCGTATTGTTCCGCCAGGGCGATGCACTGCAGGCGCTGCGCCACGTCGATATCGTGGCGTTCGACAAGACCGGTACGCTGACCCTGGGCAAGCCCGCCCTTACCGACCTGGAGCCCGCGCCCGGCTTCGAGGCCGAGCAGGTACTGGCCTGGCTGGCCGCGGTGCAGCAACGGTCTGAACATCCTATCGCCCATGCCATCGTGGCGGCGGCGCGCGAACGGAACTTGTCCGTGCAACCTGCCGAAGATTTCAACGCCATTACCGGCGCCGGCGTGCAGGCCAGGGTGGCGGGCCGCCGCATCATGGCCGGCGCTGCCCGCCTGATGGCCAGCCAGGGGGTCGACCTGACAGGCTTCGGCGATCGCGCAGCAGCCTGGGGCGCGGCCGGCAAGACGCCAGTGTACGTGGCCGTGGACGGCCGCGCCGCCGCGATGGTGGCGGTCAGCGACCCGCTCAAGCCTTCGGCGGCGGGCGCCATCCGGGCCCTGCACGCACAGGGCATCAAGACCGCCATGATCACGGGCGACAACGAGCACACGGCACGCGGCGTGGCACGGCAACTGGGCATCGACGAAGTGCGCGCCGACGTGCTGCCCGACGGCAAAGTGGCGGCCATCGAGGCATTGCGCAGCGGCGGACGCCGGCTGGCGTTCGTGGGCGACGGCATCAATGACGCGCCCGCGCTGGCGGCGGCCGATGTGGGCATTGCCATTGGCACCGGCACCGACGTGGCCATCGAGACAGCCTCGGTCGTATTGATGGCCGACGACTTGTCCGGCGTGCCCAATGCGATCGGCGTCAGCCGCGCCACCTTGGCCAATATCCGCCAGAACCTGTTCTGGGCGTTCGCCTACAACGTTGCCCTGATCCCGCTGGCTGCCGGTGCGCTGTACCCGGCCTTCGGGGTGCTGCTGTCGCCCATGTTCGCGGCGGCCGCCATGGCCCTGTCCAGCGTATTCGTGGTGGGCAACGCGCTGCGCCTGCGCACCTACCGCCCCGCGGGCAAGGAGACCACGCGATGAACATCGGACAAGCGGCAGCGGCATCGGGCATTTCGGCCAAGATGATCCGCTATTACGAAAGCATCGGCCTGATCGGCACGGCCACGCGCACCGAGGCGGGCTATCGCATATACAGCCAGAGCGACCTGCACACCTTGCGCTTCGTACGCCGCGCACGCGATCTGGGTTTCTCGGTGGAGCAGATGCACGAGCTGCTGGCCCTGTGGCAGGATCGCGGCCGCGCCAGCGCCGACGTCAAGCGCATTGCGCTCAGCCATGTGGAAGGGCTGGAGCGCAAGGCCGCCGAGCTGCAGCAGATGGCCGACAGCCTGAAGCACCTGGCCCGCCATTGCCATGGCGACAACCGGCCCGATTGCCCCATCATCGAAGAACTGGGCGGCAGCACGGGCTGAGCGCGCGGTGGCCAGCCGCTCAGGGTTTGACCATCGACTTCGGCAGATTGATCAGGAAGTCCGCCAGGCCGCGGGCACCCTGCGCCAGGCTGATATGGCGCATCATCATTTGATGCGCTCGTTCGGGGTCGTTGGCCACGATGGCCTCGACTAATTCACCATGCTGCTCATATGAGGCGCGCACCCGTCCCACCGCAATGAAGGCATGCCGCAAATAGGCGCCCGTGCGGGCACGCAGCCCCAGCAACTGCTCGCGCAGGTACGGATTGCGGCAGCCGCGATAAAGCACTTCGTGGAAAGCGTGGTTGGCTTCGCGCCAGGCCTGCGCATCGTCGTCTTCGACAATGGCCGCCGCTTCGCGGTGCACGCGAGCCAGTTCTTGCCGTTCCTGGGTAGTCATGCGCTGGCAGGCCATGCGCGTGCATACGCCTTCCATTTCGGCCATCAATTCCCAGATGGCCAGCAGCTCTTGGACGTCCATGCGTGCCACCACCATGCCGTTGCGCGGCTGGCTGTCCAGCATGCCCTGCACCTTGAGTTGCAATAAGGCCTCGCGCACAGGCGTGCGCGACACCTGGTAGCGTGCCGCCAATTCCTGCTCGTCGATCGCGTCCCCTGGCAGCAGCACCCCGTTGCGGATGTCGCTCTCCAGCGTAAGCCGTATGCGTTCGCTGACCTTCATGCGTTCCACGCAAGAACATAAAAAAGGGTTTGCATTAAATTATCCGTTCTTCTATAAATATATTTATAGCAGTACAAAATAATACACCAAGGGGTATTTGAGTATGCGAAGCCAGCAGGCCGGACCCATCAGCCGCCGCGGCCTGGAACCGCCGCCCGACGCGGCGGCTATCCAGGCCCTGTTGCAGCGCGCCGGGGTCGCCGCCACCGAGGCCGAGATCCGGACGGCGGCCAGGATGCTGGCGCGGCTGGCTCCGCCCGCCGGGGCCCAGGCATGACACCGGCGGGGCTGCCCGAGACCATTGAAGGCCTGCGGCGCTTGATTGCGGGCGCGGAACTGAATGTCGACGAGGCCGTCAGCCGTCAGCGGAAGGCCTTTGCCGCCGACAAGGGCCATTGCGCTGTCAGCCTGCTGGCAGCCAGCTCGGCGGCCGATCCCGCCCTGCCCCTGGCCGGCGTGGGCCTGGCGCACAAAGACATCTACAGATTGCCCGGCCGCGTGCCGGAGTGTGGCGCCGGGCATCCCTGGCCGGATGCACCGCCCATGGCCGCGACGGTGATCCGGCGCCTGCAAGCCGCCGGCAGCAGCCCGCTGGCCGCACTGGCCATGGCCGAGCATGCCTGCGGAGCCACGGGCGAAAACCCCCGCTATCCCCTGCCGATCAACCCGCTCGATGCGGCAGCCGCGGTAGGAGGATCGTCCAGCGGCTCGGCGGTTGCGGTGGCCAGCGGGCTTTGCTATGGATCGCTGGGCACCGATACCGCGGGCTCCGTGCGCATTCCCGCGGCAAGCTGCGGCGTACTCGGCCTGAAGCCCACCCGCGACCTCTTGCCCCGCGACGGCGTGGCGCCTTTGGCGCCATCGCTGGATACCGTGGGCATC
>DASPIV010000390.1:0-8000 GCA_035628955.1 Bordetella sp. | reverse complement strand
CGCCAATGCCTGGCGCACCACGCTGCGGGCCACGCCGAACTGCTGGCACAGCGCGGCTTCGCTGGGCAGTACCGTGCCCGGCGCCCATTGCCGCCCGCGAATATCGCGGCGCAGCGCCTGCGCGACCTGAACGTGCAGGGGATGGCCGCTGGATCGGTCCAGCGGTGCGTCGGTATCGGCGGACGACGCCATGGAATCAGCCTCCGGTCGTGGAGCGCGCAGTTTCCCATACATGGGCCCAGCCAGGGGCCAGATGAGCGGCGCGTTCGGCGGCCAGCACCAGGCTTTCTTCGCGCGCCAGGCCCTTGCCCGCGATATCGAAGGCCGTGCCATGGTCGACCGAGACGCGCACCACGGGCAGGCCTACGGTGATGTTGACGCCGTCGTCGCCATACACCGACTTGAATGGCGCATGCCCCTGGTCGTGGTAGCAGGCAATGACGAATTTCCATTTGCCGCGCACTGCTTGCGGAAACAGCGCGTCGGCCGGAATGGGACCCGCTGCGCGGATGCCGGCCGCGTTGGCCTCGGCCACTGCCGGCGCAAGGATATCGGCATCTTCGCTACCGAAAATGCCGTTCTCGCCTGCATGCGGATTCAGGCCGGCCACGGCCACGGGCTCGTCGCCGCGACCCAGCGCACGTGCGAACGAACCGGCCAGGCGCAGTACGGCCCGCATGCGTTGCGGCGTGACGTCGTCGATGGCCTGGCGCAGCGAAACATGGGTCGTGGCATGGAAGATGTACAGATCGCCGGCCGACAGCACCAGCGAGAAGGTCTTGACGCCGAATTCATGTGCCAGCAACTCGGTATGACCGGGCCACTTGTGGCCGGCCATGTGCATGGCGGCCTTGTTCAGCGGTGCGGTCACAATGCCGTCGATGCGGCCTTCGCGCGCCAGCGCACACGCCGTGGTGACAAAGCGCACCGATCCGTCGCCGGCATCGGCGCTCAGTTCGCCCAGCGGTACGTGCTCCAGCGACGGCCCGGCCTGGATGACTTCGATGATGCCCGGCGTGTTGCCGGCCTGCTCGGGCCCGTCGATCACCCGTACCCGCGATGCGTCGGCACCGAGAGCCAGGGCGGCTTTGCGCAGTGCTGCCGCATCGCCCACCACTACCAGCCGCGCGCGCTGGCGCAGGTCGTCATGGCCCAGCAGCATCTTGGCCGTGATCTCGGGCCCGATACCTGCCACGTCACCCAGAGTGACCGCCAGGGTGGGAATGCGATGGGGGGTAGGATCTTGCGTCATGCTTGGAATCTCCGTTCGCGGACCGCGCTTGCGGCCCGGATCAATACATCGTCGGTGCCAAAACCGCCTGCCTTGGTCACGATGGGCAGGCCAGCCGCCGGCCCGCCGGTCAGGGTACCCAGCGGCACGCCACCGGTCACTTCATCGACCAGCGCAATGCCGCCAGCCTGCAACGCGGCCAGCACGGCGCTGGCACCATCGCCACCGGTGGCCACCACACCTGCCGCGTCGCCGGCCACGATCAGTTGCCCCGCCAGTTCACCCAGGCGGGCTGCCACCTTATCCGAATCCAGGCCTTCGTGCCGGCCTACCGGCGCCAGCAACAACTGTATGGCTTGCGGGCCGTACGCAGGCGCCGCCTGGCATACCTGCGCAGCCCATGCGCGCCAGGCCGCATCATCGGCCAATTGCGCCAGGCTGGGCGACCAGGTCTGTGCACCGGCGGCCTGCAGAGCGGCTGCCTGGCGGCGCGCGGCGCTGTGCTGCGAGGTCACCACCACGATGACCGCGCCATGCGATTCCGCCCCTGCCCACAGCCGCGCCAGCGGTGTCGCCAGGCCGCCGGATCCGACCGGCAGCGCGCGCTCGCCGATCAGCACGATGGCCTGGGCCAGGCGGTCCATGTCCGCGGCGGTTTGCGCGTCCACCGCCACCACCTCGCCAGCCGCCAGGATGCGGTCGGCCAGGGCGCGCGCGGACTCGCCATTGATCACGCCCAACTGGGCGCTGCCCAGCAGCGTGGGAATATGGCTTTCGGTTACGGGCGTGACGGGGTCGGTGGCCGCCGAGGTTTCGGTGACCGGCCGGCGGTCCACATACAGGACGCCGTCGCGCACGGTGCGTCCCGTGGCGG
Source organism: Bordetella sp. (assembly GCA_035628955.1). Taxonomy (GTDB): domain Bacteria; phylum Pseudomonadota; class Gammaproteobacteria; order Burkholderiales; family Burkholderiaceae_B; genus Bordetella_A. The sequence goes on along the minus strand of DASPIV010000390.1, from coordinate 5,895 downwards.
GAAATGCCGGGCACACCACCGCGATCGCATCGTCGCGCCAGGCCCGGCGTGCCGCGTCGATTTCGGCCTTGAAAGCACCGCGCAGGGTCGAGTCCACCTTCTTGTACAGGCGGCGCACGCCTGCGGCGCGCAAGGCCGCCACGTCCTCGCCTACCACGACAGCCGCTTGCGGACCAGGCAAAGGACGGCTGTGGGTGGTAACCGCGATGACCTCTGCCTGGCGGGCGGCCGGGTCGGCCAACGCCTGGCTGGCCCGCCCTACTGACAATTGGGTGGCCCAGCCCGCGCGCACGAATTGCACCGCGGTATCGCCCGACCCGGTCAGGTCGTCGGCGACGATGGCGACGATGGGCGCCACGCTCAGACCCTCGCCTCGGGAGCCGGCTCGACCGGCGTACCCATTGCGATGGCCACGTCGTCGGCGGGTTTCAGTTCGCCGGCCCGCTTCAGGAAATACGACGCCAGCAACGGGGCCAGGATCGAACTGATCAGCACGCACGCGGCAACTTGCGCCGTGGCAGTGGCGACATAGTGCTGCAGTGACGGGTCGGCGGCCGCCACCACGGCTGGCGTGGCAATGGCGTTGCCCGCCGTGGTACCCGCGGCGAACCCGATACCGCTTTTACCGCCGCGCCGCAGGATGTAGCGGTAGCCCAGGTACACCAGGAACCCCGTAATGGGGCTGATCAACAGGCCCAGCACCAAGCCGGTCATACCGCCGGACACGACGGCGCCCAGGTTGATGCCGGTACCCAGGGCAAAAGCGAAGAACGGGATCACAATGTTGGGCACCGGCTTGAGCACGTTGCGCCATTGCACGTCCAGGTTGCCCACCACCACGCCCAGCAGGAACGGTACCAGCGCGGCCACCAGCGCGGTTACCGGGATGTCGGCCAGGCCCGAGGCGCCCAGGAACAGGAGGCTGAAGAAGGGGCCGTCATTGACGGCGCTGGCCACATAGGCGCCGCGGTCGCGGCTGTCGCCGTACTGCCCGGTGTAAGCCAGCCACAGTCCGCCATTGCTGTTGTCGAAAGCCGCCAGCAGCGCCAGGATCGACACGCCCATCACCCCGTCCAGGCCCACATAGCTGCCCAGCAGCACGATCAGCGTGGCCGGCACCAGCGTTTTCATCAACAGGATCGTACCGGCCGTGGCCAGGATCGGGCCGCCGGTACGCATATTCACTTGCGTGCCCGTGGCGAAAATCAGCAGGGCAATCAGGGGCAGCGCGCTGTTCTTGAACAATGCCGTGGTGAAGCCGCCGATGGCCAGGGCATCGGGAGCGAACGTGCCGATGATCGAACCCAGGATCAGCGGCAGCAACATCAGCCCGCCCGGCACTTTCATCATGGCCGCAAACATGGGGAAGCGGGAAACTTCGGTGTTCATGTACGTGTCTCCAGTACCTTTCAGAGTCCGGCCAACCAGGAAAATCCGGATACGCCGGCACGAAAAGCGCTAGTGTACATCGATACGTACAGGCTGTACGTACAAAACATTGTTCCCTGTCGGCTCCGGCCCGCCCGGGCAACAAAAAGCCCCGGAGCGGCAAACCCCGGGGCTCGGCACAACGGTAGCCTGGACAGCCCGCCTATTCCACCAGTTTCAGCTTGTCCAGCGGCGTCACCGCCTTGAACGCCTTGCGGGTGGCAATGTGCTCGGGCCGGGGATCCAGCCCATACTTGGGCGGATTCAGCGTGTTTTCCATGCTGTTGTAGACCATGAACACATTGGCGCGCGGCCACGGCGAGATATTGCTGTTCGATCCGTGCATGGTGTTGCAGTCGAAGAACACCACCGAGCCGGCTTTGCCCATCATGGTGCGGATACCGCCCTGCTCGACCAGCAACTGCAAGCTGACGGGATCGGGCACGCCGTATTCCTGCTTCTTCAGCGAATGCTTGTAGTGGTCGCGCGGCGTTTCGCCCACGCACGAGATGAACTGGCGATGCGAGCCAGGCACCAGCATCAGCGGGCCATTGCACTCATTGTTGTCGCTCAGCAGCACTGAGCAACTGAGCGCGCGCATCGACGGCATGCCGTCTTCCACGTGCCAGGTCTCGAAGTCGGAGTGCCAGTAGAACTCTTTGCCCTTGAAACCGGGCTTCATGTTCGCGCGCGACTGGTGGATGTACACCTCGGAACCCAGCAATTGGCGCGCCACATTGGACAGGCGCGGGTCGCGGGTCAGGCGCGCCAGCATGGGATTGAGCACATGCACCATGAAGATCGAACGCACGGCGTTGCTGCCTGGTTCGGTGATGGACTCTTCGCGGCGCACGATGGCGGGGTCGCGCGTCATGCGCTCGACTTCCGCGACCAGCGCCTGCACTTCCGCTTCGGAAAACACGTTTTCGAGCAGCAGGAAGCCATCGCGGTCGTAGTTCTGGACCTGTTCGGCCGACAAGGCATCGGCGTACTTGCCGTCGCCATAGACGACCGGGTCCTGGCGGGCAATGATGGCGGAACTGCGATCCGTACGCGAGGCGTACGGATCCTGCGCAGGTGAGATCATAATCAGCCTCCTTGTACTCAGGCCGCTTGGGCTTCGGCGGACAGCGCGTAGACGCCTTCGGCGTCATGCACTTCCTGGCCGGTCAGCGGCGGGTTGAACACGCATATGACGCGCAGCGGCTCTTTGCCACCGCACAGCCAATGCTCGTCGTTCTCGTTCAGGGCGTACACCACGCCGGGTCCCAGCTCATACTTCTTGCCGTCGGCGATCGTCTCGATGGATCCATCGCCTTCTACGCACCAGACCGCTTCAAGATGGTTCTTGTAGTGGATGTGCGTACGTCCGCCGGGAAAAATGGTGGTCTCGTGAAACGAAAACCCCATGCCGTCCTTCTTCAGCAGCACGCGGCGGCTGACCCAGGTGTCGGTACGGACTTCGTCCTGAGTTCCGATCACATCTTTCACATTGCGTACGATCATCGACGTTTTCCTCCAAATTTCAGAACACGGGCAGACTGGCCCGACTCGCCCAGCGCTTCGGCCACCGAGGCTTCGATGGTTTCCAGGCCGCGGTTCAACAACTCGTCTTCGATGGTCAGGGCCGGCAGCAGCTTGAGCACTTCATCTTGCGCGCCCGAGGTCTCGATGACGACGCCACGCTTGAATGCCTGATGCGCAATGCGGTTGGCCAAAGATGGGTCGGCGGTAGTGACCAGGCCCTGGATCAGGCCACGCCCGCGCACGGCCAGGCCGGCATTGGGATAGCTATGCGCCAGGTTTTCCAGCCAGTCGCGCACCAGGCGCTCTTTGCGTTGCACTTCGGTCGAGAAGGCATCGCTGGACCAATACGTGTCCAGCGCCTGCGTGGCGGTAACGAACGCCAGGTTGTTGCCGCGGAACGTGCCGCTGTGCGCGCCGGGTTTCCAGATATCGAGCTCGGGCTTCATCAGCACGAGCGACATGGGCAAACCGAAACCCGACAGCGATTTCGACAAGGTAATGATGTCGGGGCGGATACCGGCCGACTCGAAACTGAAGAAGCTGCCCGTACGGCCGCAACCCACCTGAATGTCGTCCACGATCAACAGCATGTCGTGGCGGCGGCAGAGTTTTTCCAGTTCTTTGAGCCAGCGCAGCGTGGCCACATTGACGCCACCTTCGCCCTGCACCGTCTCGACGATGATGCCGGCCGGCTTGTCCAGACCGCTGCTGGGGTCATCCAGCATGCGCTCGAGGTAGGCGATGGTATCGACATCGGGACCGAAATACCCGTCATACGGCATGAAGGTCGTGTTGCCCAGCGCATAGCCGGCCGCATCGCGGAACTTCATGTTGGCCGTCGCGGCCAGCGAACCGCCGCTTACGCCGTGAAACCCGTGCGTAAACGAAATGATGTTGGAACGGCCCTTGACCTGGCGCGCGATCTTCAGCGCTGCCTCGACCGCATTGGTCCCGGTGGGTCCCGTGAATTGCAGGGTGTACTGCCAGTTGCGCGGCTTGAGCAGCACGCGGTCGACAGTTTCCAGGAATTGCTTCTTGGCGCTGGTGGCCATGTCCAGGCCATGCACCACGCCGTCGGATTCCAGGTACTCGAGCAGCTTTTCCTTGAATACGGGGTTGTTGTGACCGTAGTTCAAGGTGCCCGCGCCGCTGAAGAAGTCGATGTACTCGCCACCTTCCTCATCGATCAGGACGGAGCCCCGAGCCTGACTGAATATCACCGGAAACGACCGGATGTAGCCACGCACCTCCGACTCCATCCGGTCAAAGATTTTCAAGTCCATAGAATCCTCCCTTCATTTCGTGAATTGACAGACACAGCGGCAACCCATGCCCGGCGGGCATGGGGCCTGCCTGCGTCCCGGTTCGGTAGGCCGTCGACCTGCGCACTTCCCTTCAGGGGAGCGGCAGCGTGAACGGACCTATCTTCAACAACATCTCGTCGTCATGGTCGGCACCCCCGAACAACTGCCGGTCGAAAAATGGCTGTTCGGAGATGTGCGCGCCCAGCTCGCCGGCCAGGCCGGCGAAGGTGCGACGCGAAGCCTGGTTGTCAGGCCCCACCGTGGTTTCAAGATGACGAACATGCTCCAGCTCTTTGCGCTGCAAAAGTTCGCGAAGCATGGTGCGGCCCAACCGTTGGCCGCGTGCGCGAGAATGCACGGCAACCTGCCAGACGAAGATCACGTCGGGCCGGGTTGGCGGCAAATAAGCGGAAATGAACCCATCGATGCGGCCGCCGGCGCTTTCGGCCACCACGCAGGTAGCGCTGAAGTGCTCGCACAGCAGCAGATAGGCATATAAAGAATTGACGTCCAGCGGCGGGCACTCGGACACCAGGCGGTGCAGTGCGGCGCCATCGCTGCGGCGCGGTGCGCGCAATTGCAGGCGCGAGCTGGCGGCGGCCGGCTGGGCCGCCGAAGAAGCTTGAGGCGATTGCAGGTCTTGCCCCCTCATACGACCAGTCCAGATTCGGGCGGCGCCCCGCCGGTAGGCACTTCCAGGATGGGCGAGGACACGTCATGGACCTCGACCGCGTGGCCTTCCTGTTCCATCAGCGCCACGATACGTTCGAGCGAGAGCGTGATGGTGGCCTGCTCGAGTTCGGGCAGCGCGTTCAACGCGTCGGCCAGGTGCTTTTGCAGCGGCGACGGCGCATGCACGGCCAGTTCGCGGCCCGCGTCGGTGGCCGACACGAATACGATGCGGCGGTCTTCGCGCCCGCGTTCGCGACGCACCAGGCCCTTGTCTTCCAGACGGTCGAGAATACCCACCACGGTGCTGGGGCTGACGTGGATTTCGCGGCTGATGGCGGTGGCCGTGAGCGGGCCATTGGCGATGACCGTGCGCAGGCACATCAGCTGCGGGGCGGTGATGTGGCTGACCGCGGCGAGCTGGCGCGAATGCAGCGCGATCGAACGCGTAATGCGGCGCAGGGCACGCAAGATGCGCAGGTCGTACTGCTGTGACGGGTCGGGCATAGACATGTTGTTCATGACTGAAAATAGTTCAGTAGGATTAATTTCTACTCAAATGATTCTACCCAGATAATATGCGCTCAAGCCCTTCAGGTCAACCCATAATGCCCCGAAGATGTGAATAAATGCGTACGCATTTACAGAAGATGATGAAAAATATTGTCTTTTAGGAAAATGCCCGGGGAATTTTCATGGTCATTCCACGCGGCGGGCGCCTCATGAGCTATCAGGCTGGGGATTACCCTGAGGCAAGAAAAAACATATGTTTTTTAGTTTCGCATTTATTTATCATGTGTTTTTTTTCGCTGACCGCCTTCGTCGCCGTGCCGCCCACCCCTCCTTTGTTGGTTCTGCAACGACTGCAAAGCCTGCTCGAGCAGTTGCCGCCCGAGTTGCAGCGCGCCGCGCATTGGGTAGCCGACCATCCCGTCGAGGTGGGCCTGTGGTCGATGCGGCGCCAGGC
>DASPIV010000389.1:0-3539 GCA_035628955.1 Bordetella sp. | reverse complement strand
ACCCCGGCCTCGGGCAGGTTGGGTGTAAGCAGGGTGGCCTGCGGCAGCAGCGCTTCGCGCAGTGCGCCCACGGCGTCGCGCTCGAGCAGCAGGTCGCCGCTCTTGGCAACCATGACCGGGTCCAGCACGACGTGGGTGGGCTGCCACTTGGCCAGTTTCTCGGCTACTACCACGGTAACGGGTTGCTGGCCCAGCATGCCGATCTTGACGGCATCGATACGCACGTCGGCGAACAGGGTGTCGATCTGCTGGCCGACGAAAGCCGGCGGCACCGGCGCGATGGCCGTGACGCCCTGCGTGTTCTGCGCCGTGAGCGCCGCGACGACCGCGCAGCCGTAGGCGCCCAGCGCGCTCATGGCCTTGACGTCGGCCAGCACGCCGGCACCGCCGGAAGGATCGACCCCGGCAATGCTGAGGACGTTCGGGATGGGCCGGACGGCAGTCATCGTGCGGTGGCCGGGGCGGCGGTGATCAGGCCTTCGGTAGGCGAACTGGGAGCGCCGCTGTACAGCTTGCGTGGCATGCGGCCGGCCCGGAAGGCCTCGCGGCCGGCTTCCACGGCCTTTTTCATGGCGCTGGCCATCAGGATGGGGTCTTGCGCCCCGGCAATGGCGGTATTCATGAGCACGCCGTCGCAGCCCAGTTCCATGGCAATGGCGGCATCGGAGGCCGTGCCCACGCCAGCGTCGACCAGCACCGGCACGCGCGCCTGGTCGATGATCAGGCGCAGGTTCCAGGGGTTCAGGATACCCATGCCCGAGCCGATCAGCGATGCCAGCGGCATGACGGCCACCACGCCCAGGTCTTCGAGCATGCGGCACTGGATGGGGTCGTCGGTGCAATACACCATGACCTTGAAGCCATCGGCAACCAGCGTCTTGGCGGCCTGCAGCGTTTCGGGCATGTTGGGGAACAGGGTGTGCGAGTCGCCCAGCACTTCCAGCTTGACCAGGTCGTGGCCGTCGAGCAGTTCACGGGCCAGGCGCAAGGTGCGCACGGCGTCGTCGGCGGTGTAGCAGCCGGCGGTGTTGGGCAGCAGCGTGAATTGCGAGGGCGGCACGTAATCGAGCAGGCTGGGCTCGCCGGGATTCTGGCCGATATTGGTGCGGCGGATGGCGACCGTGACGATCTGCGTGCCGCTGGCATCGAGCGCGGCGCGGGTCTGGGCGAAATCTTGGTACTTGCCGGTGCCTACCAGCAGACGTGACTGGTATTCGCGCCCGGCGATGGTCAGGGTATCAGGAGTGGTCATGGCGAAGCTTGCAGGAAAAAAATGCGGCGGCCGGCGCATGCGGGTGGCCGCGATACGCCCATGATAAAGCACGCGGGGCCTTAGTCCGGCTGGCGCGCGTCGTCCAATGCCGCGCACAGCTGTTCCGCGGCATCCACCAGCCGCGGCCCGGGCCGGTACAGGGAATCGGCGTCCAGCCCGTAGACGCGGCCGCGCAGGGCGGCCGGCAGGCCATGCTGCCGCCACGCCTGGCGACTGGCCTGCGTGTCGCCCGGCGCCACAGTGCCCACCAGCACGGCGTCAGGCCGCGCCGCCAGCACGCTTTCCAGCGACACCTGCGGGGCCAGGACGGCGGCGCCGGCGAATACGTTCACGCCGCCGCACAGGCGCACCGCATCGCTGACGATGCTGGCGCCGTTCAAGGTGTAAACGGGCTGCAGGCCTGCCTGGATGAACACGCGCACCGGCGCGCGGCCGGCGTAGCGGGCCGACAGCGCCGCCAGCCGCGCGCGCAGGGCAGCGGCGGCGGGCATGGCCCGGTCTTCGGTGCCGAACAGCCGGCCCATGGCCTGGACCGCATCCGGAATGGCGGCCAGGGTGCGCGGGTCGCTGTAGTACACCGGCACGCCCAGCCGGCCCATCAGCTCGCCCAGTGGGTCGGGCACGGCGGGTTGCCACGCGATCAGCAGGTCGGGCCGCAGCGCCGCGGCGCTTTCCAGGCTGGGCCGCAGGGCGTCGCCGATGGAAGGCAGGGCGCGGGCCGCCGCGGGATAGTCGCTGCCGCGCGCGGCGCCGGCCAGATAAGCGCCGGCGCCGGCCGCATAGACCAGCTCGGTGGCGTGCGGGGCGACCGTGATGGCGCGCCGCGCCGGGGCCGCCAGCGTTACCGTGCGGCCCTGGTCGTCGCGCACGGTGACGGGGCCACCGGCCTGCGTGGCGGCCGCGGCCATCCCGGCCGCCAGCGCCGCGGCTAGCCGCCGCAGCCGTCCCGCCGCGCCGCGCAACCCGCCCGCAAACGACACCGGTGCAGCCAGACCGGGGACGCCGCGGAGCCGGCTTTGCCGGTCCGCCAGCGTCGCCCCCCCGGGGGGGAAGCGCGTAGCGCTTCGGGGGAGGGACTTCCTAGGGGTGGGTTCCATCAGTACCGGATGGTCAGCGCCGCCTGCACATTGCGGCCGGCGGCGGGGTACAGGTTGTAGGCGCCAGTCGGCCCCATGCTGCCCGAACGGATGCCGTAGGTGGCGTATTCGCGGTCGAACAGATTGTTCACTGCCAGTGTGCCCGACACGTTCTTGGTGAAGGCATAGCCGATCTTGCCATTGACCAGCACGTAGTCGTCGAGCTGCTTGTCGAACTCGTTGGCCTGGTCGTTGTCCATGCGCGCCTTGCCCACATACTGGGCCGCCAGGCTGACGAATAGCTTGTCGTCCGCGCGCCAGGTGGCGCCCAGGTTGGCCATCCACTTCGGCACCAGCGGCACCGTGTTGCCCGCCAGGTTCACGCCGTTGTAGGTGCCCGAGCGGAATTCGGCCTGCAGCCAGGTCACGTTGGCGTCCAGCGCCAGCGTGCGGGTCAGCGCGTGGTGCGCTTCGAGCTCGACACCCTGGCGGCGGGTGGGGTCCAGGTTGATATTCGAGAACGTCACCGGGTTGTATTGGATTTCGTCGGTCAGGTCGTAGCGGAACCACGCCAGCCGTGCGCTGGAGGCGTCCGATTGCCACAGGATACCCAGTTCCTTGTCGACCGAGGTCTGCGGCTTGAGCGGGGTGGCCACGTACAGCACCTCGTCGGAATTGGCCAGGCGGAAGCTGCGCCCCACCTTGCCGTAGGCGCTGAAACCGGCGCCCACTTCCTGGCGCAACGCCAGTTGCCAGGCACCCAGGTGGCGGGTCTGGTCGGAATTGCCGCTGAAGCCGGACAGCGTTTCCAATTGATCGTTGGCGTACTGGCGGCGTCCGCCCAGCGTGATGCGGGTGGTGTCGGTGGCCTGCACCTGGGCTTCGGCGAACACGCCGTGCTGGCGCTGCTTGGCGCGCCAGCGGTCGCCTACGGGCGAGAACGAGTATGCATTGGTGGCGTTCAGGTTGCTGTCTAGCATGTCCACCCCCATGATCAGGGCGTGCTGGCCGGCCACGGGCAGATGGTAGCGCACGCTGCCGGTGGTCTCGCTCAGGTCCTGGGTACGCGTGGTGTCGCCGAAGGCGCTGCCGGTGAAACCGGTCAGCGACTTGTCGCGCTGGCCCAGGTCGGCATACAGCGTGCCGGCTCCCAGGCGCTGTTCGACCTGCACGCCGTAGGCATCGGTCTG
>DASPIV010000388.1:0-3372 GCA_035628955.1 Bordetella sp. | reverse complement strand
GCCTTGACCATGTCCTCGAGCACTTTCTTCGCGTCGCCGAACACCATCATGGTGCGGTCCATGTAGAACAATTCGTTGTCGAGCCCGGCATAGCCGGCGGCCATCGAACGCTTGTTCACGATCACGGTGCGCGCCTTGTATGCTTCCAGGATGGGCATGCCGGCAATCGGCGAAGACGGGTCGTTCTTGGCGGCCGGATTGACCACATCGTTGGCGCCCAGCACCAGCACCACGTCAGTCTGGCCGAACTCGCCATTGATGTCTTCCATTTCGAAGACCTGGTCGTACGGCACCTCGGCTTCGGCCAGCAGTACGTTCATGTGGCCTGGCATGCGGCCCGCCACCGGGTGGATGGCATATTTCACGGTAACGCCTTTTTCACCCAGTTTCTCGGCCAGTTCTTTCAGCGCATGCTGGGCCCGCGCCACCGCCAGACCGTAGCCAGGCACGATGGTGACGGTCTCGGCATTGGTCATCAGGAACGCCGCGTCGTCGGGGCTGCCCGATTTCACGCTGCGCTGCTGGCCGTCGCCGGCCGCCGCGGCCGCCGCGCCCTGGCCGCCGAAGCCGCCCAGGATCACATTGAAGAACGACCGGTTCATGGCCTTGCACATGATGTACGACAGGATCGCACCCGACGAGCCCACCAGCGATCCGGCAATGATCAGCATGGGGTTGTTCAGTGAGAATCCGATGCCGGCCGCCGCCCAGCCCGAATAGCTGTTCAGCATCGACACCACGACAGGCATGTCGGCGCCGCCGATGGGGATGATGATCAGCACGCCCAGCACAAAGGCAATAAGCGTCATGGCGATGAAAGGCGCCCAGGCCTGAGTGGCCATGAACCAGAGGCCGCACGCCAGCATGGCCAGTGCCAGCGCCAGGTTCAGCATGTGCTGCCCGCCGAATACCACTGGCGCACCCTGGAACAGGCGGAACTTGTACTTGCCGGACAGCTTGCCGAATGCAATGACCGAGCCGGAAAAGGTAATGGCTCCCACGAAGGTGCCGATGAACAGTTCCAGGCGGTTGCCCACGGGCAGCGGTGCGCCCAGCGCCGCGATGCCGAAGGCATGGGGTTCGGCTACCACCGCCACGGCAATGGCTACGGCGGCCAGGCCGATCATGCTGTGCATGAAGGCCACCAGTTCGGGCATCTTGGTCATCTCGACGCGCTTGGCCATCAGCGTGCCGATCGAGCCGCCCACCAGCAGCCCCAGCACCACCCAGCCCAGGCCGATGCCGGCACTGCCGGCGCGGGCCAACTGCACGATCAAGGCGGCCGTCGTCAGTACCGCGATGGCCATGCCTGCCATGCCGAACGCATTGCCCAGCCGCGACGTGGTGGGGTGTGAAAGCCCTTTCAGCGCCTGGATGAAACACACCGAGGCCACCAGGTACAGCAGGGTCACCAGATTCAGCGAGATCATGAACGGTTCTCCTGGACGGGTTTCTTGTCTTTCTTCTTGAACATCTCGAGCATGCGGCGAGTGACCAGGAAACCGCCGAACACGTTCACGGCCGCCAGCGCCACCGCGAACACGCCCATGCCGCGCGCCAGGCTGCCTTCGGTCAGGGCGGCGGCCAGCATGGCGCCGACGATGATGATGGCCGAAATGGCGTTGGTGACAGCCATCAGGGGCGTATGCAGTGCGGGCGTGACGTTCCATACCACGTGATAGCCCACGTAGATGGCCAGCACGAAGATGATCAGGTTGACGAGCGTGGGATCGATCGCGTCCATGGCTTAGCCTTTCTTCTGTATGACGTTGCCGCCCTCGCATACCAGGCAGGCCGTGACGATTTCGTCGTCGCGGCGGATGGCCAGTGCGCCTTCGGGGTCGGTAATGAGCTTCAGGAAATCGAGCAGGTTGCGCGCGTACAGCGCCGAGGCATCGGTGGGCACCAGGCCAGGCAGGTTGGTCAAGCCGACCAGCGTGACGCCATGCTTTTCCACTACCTGGCCCCGTTCGGACAGCGGGCAGTTGCCACCGCGTTCAACCGCCAGGTCGACCACGACCGAGCCGGGCTTCATGGCCTGCACCGTTTCGGCCGACAGCAGGGTGGGCGCCGGGCGCCCCGGGATCAGTGCCGTGGTGATGATGATGTCGGCCTGCTTGCAGCGTTCGGACACCAGTGCCGCCTGGCGCGCCATCCAGCTCGGCGGCATGGGGCGTGCATAGCCGCCGGTGCCTTCGGCGATCTCGCGTTCTTCGTCAGTCTCGAAGGGTACGTCGATGAACTTGGCGCCCAGCGACGCGATCTGTTCCTTGGCGGCGGGCCGTACGTCCGAGGCCTCGACCACGGCTCCCAGGCGCTTGGCCGTGGCAATGGCCTGCAGGCCGGCCACGCCGGCGCCCAGCACGACAGCCCGCGCAGCCTTCAACGTGCCGGCGGCGGTCATCATCATGGGAAACAGGCGCCCGTAATAATGGGCTGCCAGCAGCACAGCCTTGTAGCCGGCCAGGTTGGCCTGCGAAGACAACACGTCCAGGCTCTGCGCACGGGTGATCCGCGGCGCGGCTTCCAGTGCGAAGCCCGTCAGGCCGGCCGCCGCCAGTGCCGCCAGGTCTTCCGCGTTGTAGGGGTCGAGCATGCCGGCCACGACGGTGCCCGCTTTCATGTGGAGCAACTCGTCGGCCGACGGCGCGCGTACCTTGAGCACGAGCGGGCTGCCCAGCGCATCTTGCGCGGAACCCAGCGTGGCTCCCGCCGCGGCATAGGCCTCGTCGGGATAGCGGGCCGCCTGGCCCGCCCCGCGTTCGACTACGACAGTATGTTTTGCGCCGATGTACTTCTTTACGGTTTCCGGCGTTGCTGCGACACGAGTTTCGCCCTCGCGGGTCTCTCGCGGTATCCCGATCTGCATCGCTACTCCTCCCTGAGTTCGCGTAGTTATACACGAATCGGCAGGGTAGGGGCGGGCCGTGGCCTATCGGGCCTTCGGGGCATGCGCCGACAGCAGCTTGCCGCCTCGATGCTCTTTGAGCGCGGCATCGAGCGCCTGCTGGTAATCGGGCTGGGCGCTTTCCAGACGGGCGCGCCCCTGTTCGGTCAGTACGGTGTACACCCCGCGCTTGTCGTCCGGGCACAAGTCGCGCACGGTAAGGCCGCTACGTTCCAGGCGTTCGACCATGCGCGACACCGAGCTTTGATTCAGGCGCAGATGCGTGGCGAGTTCCTGCATGCGCAGTTCGGAATCCGGAGACTGCGCCAGTATTTCCAGCGCGCGGTATTCCGACAGGCCTAGTCCGTGCCGGGCTTGCAGCACTTTGCCCAGATCAGACTCGACATTGGCCACCACCTGGATCAGGTTGAGCCAGGCTTCGCTTCTTTTTGACATCACCGGCGGCGCTCCTGTTGGACGATGGC